>CAMYJN010000614.1 GCA_947258625.1 uncultured Polyangiaceae bacterium
TGAGCATAACACGGTCGCTGCTCGCGTCAGATTTGGATGGGACGCTGATTCCCCTCGAACGCGATCCTCAACGGTTACGCGAGGTCGATGAGCTTGTACGCGCCGTCGCGGAAAGCGTCAACCTGATGTTGGCTTACGTCACTGGCCGGCATTTGTCGCTTGCTCGTGAGGGGATCGCCGAGGTGGGCTTGCCCTCGCCCGACTGGTTCGTCTGCGACGTCGGAACGAGCGTTTTTCGAAAGGCCGACTCGGGCTTCGAGCCGGACGAAGGGTATCGGGAGGCGATGAGGTCTGCCTTCGGTGGGCTGAGCGGCGCCGAGGTCCGCGCGGCGATCGGCGCTGTCGAAGGGTTGGCGCTGCAAGAGGAAGAAAAACAGGGCGAGTTCAAGGTGAGCTACTACACCCAAGGCCGGCCCGAGCCCTACGTCGACTCCGTCCAAGCCAGGCTAGACGCGGCCAACGCCCGGGTGAACCTCGTCGCAAGTCATGATCCTGTCACCGATCGCGGGCTTCTCGACGTGCTTCCCTCAGGGATCGCGAAGGACTACGCCGTCCGTTACCTGCACGACCAGAGCGGGATCGACGAGCAGCACCTGGTCTACGCAGGCGACTCGGGCAATGACCGCGCCGCGATGCTGGCCGGCTTTCGCGTCATCGTCGTGGGTAACGCGGACGAAGAGCTCAAGAAGGATTTGGGGATCGAAGCGGTCGGCCAGGGCATCGCGGAAAAGATCTATTTCGCAGAGCATCCATACGCGAAGGGGGTGCTGGAGGGTCTGCGACATTTCGGGTTTGTCCCGTTTTGATTACACCGCCCGCCCACCCCGACCCGTAATCCTCCCTGGCGTGGCGGTCGCTTTGCTCCGCCTTGCCGGCGCATTCGCGCCGGGCTTCGCCGTTCCGGCTCGCGCTGCCGCCTGCTGTCTTATCGCGGGTGTTCCGGTGCCACGCTTCTACACAATTGGATGAATGGAGGGGCTCGGAAAAAAGCGCGATGTGGGGGTTCGGCGGCGTGTGAGTGACAATCCGCAAGACAGCAGCCACCACGGATTGGCGCGAGCTCCGAGGGGCGGCTTGCGTGGCCTCAGGCCCCAAGCCCTTCCGGCCACGCTTGCAAGCCGCCCCGTCCGCAGAACTCCCGCGTCGCGCTTTTTTCCGCGCCCCGCTCAGTGGGCCGCTCCCCAGTTCGCGCCCCACCCCGCCTCCACCGGTAGCGGCACCGAGAGGGGCACCGCGTTTTGCATTCGGTCCACAACGAGCGCTTCGAGCCCTTCTCGCTCGTCGGCCGGCGCTTCAAACACGAGCTCATCATGCACGGTCAACACCATCCGGCTTTGCAGGCGCCGGGTTTCGATCTCGCGTTGGATCTGCACCATCGCGACCTTCATGATGTCGGCCGCCGTGCCCTGGATCGGCGTGTTGCGCGCGATTCGCTCCGCTGCGGCGCGTAGGTTATGGTTCTTGCTTCGGATGTCGGGGAGCGAGCGGCGTCGGCCGAGGAGCGTCGTCACCAAGCCGTTGGCCCGCGCCTGTTCGACGACCTCGTCCAGGAACGACTTGACCCCGGCGTACTGATCGAAAAACGCGTCGATGTAGCGCTGCGCCTCCGCCCGCTCGATCTTGAGGTTCCGCGCAAGGGCGAACTGGGTCTGGCCATAGATGACGGCGAAGTTCACCGTCTTGGCCTCGCCGCGCATCTGCTTGGTGACTTCCTTGGGCTTCACGCCAAAAAGCGCGCACGCGGTCTGGACGTGGACGTCGTCCCCCCGCGAGAAGGCGTCGACCAAAGCGGGGTCATGGCTGAGGTGCGCGAGCACCCGAAGCTCGATCTGCGAGTAGTCGGCGGAGAGCATCGACCAGCCCTCCTTTGGAACGAACGCGTCGCGTACCTTGCGGCCCATCTCCGTGCGGATCGGGATGTTCTGGAGGTTCGGATCGCTCGACGAGAGGCGGCCGGTGGCGGCAACCAGCTGGTTGTAACGGGTGTGAATCCGTCCGGTCTCCGGATTCACCTCCCGGGGTAAAGCGTCTAAGTACGTGCTCTTGAGCTTCGAAACCGAGCGATACTCGAGAATCGCCTGGGGCAGCGGGTGAAGGAGCGAGAGGTCTTCGAGGACGCCTTGGTCGGTCGAGCGTGCGGTCTTGGTCTTCTTGACGACCGGCAGCTCGAGCTCGTCGAAGAGGATGGTTTCGAGCTGTCGCGGAGAAGAGACATTGAAGTCGTGGCCGGCCAGCTCCGTGCACCGGGCGTGGAGGCGCTCGAGCTCGGTTTCCGCCAAGTTCGACAGCTCGTCGAGGAGGCCGGTGTCGACCCGGATTCCGGTGAGCTCCATCGTCGCCAACACACTGGCAAGCGGCAGCTCGACGTCGAAAAAGAGCCGCTTGAACTCGCCCTCGTGCATGCGCGGGGTCAGGAGCTCGCTCAGGCGAAAGGTATAGTCGGCGCGCTCGTTGGCGTATTGGGCTACGGCGTCC
>CAMYJN010000615.1 GCA_947258625.1 uncultured Polyangiaceae bacterium
GAATCCTTCAAGCTCGTCAAGACGTGGCTCCAAGGTGCGCGCGTCACCCACGGGCGTGACGACCCGTGCCGGGGCAAACCACTCAAAGAGCGGCAGAATCGAATCATCCGGCGCATCAACGACGCCAACTCCGAGTGGAAAAGAGGCGACGAGCTTTACCGTTACCGCTACATGCTGCTCAAAGAAGACGGCCTGACCCCCACTGAGGTCGGCTGGCTCTAAGGAGGCCGTCAAGGCATGGCTCGCGCGTACCGCCTCTCCAAGTCTCGATTCACCGCTGGGCTGCAATGCCACCGGCAACTCTGGTGGAAAGTGCACGAGCCGCGTGCCGCCGAGCTTCGCCCCGACGCCGCCCTTCAAGCCGTCTTCGACATGGGCAATCGCGTCGGCGAGCGTGCGCGCCAGGAATTCCCGAACGCGGTGCTCATCGATTTCGACTATCGCCGCCCGCTCGCCTCCGTCAAACCCACCCGCCAAGCCATCGCCGCCGGCGCCTCGGTCGTCCTCGAGGCGTCGTTTTTTGAAGACGACATTTTCGTCGCCGTCGACTCGCTCTCCAAAGAAGCCGACGGCTGGGTCATCACCGAGGTCAAAGCCGCAACTCGAGTCAAGCCGCAGCACATTCCCGATGCTGCCGTCCAGGCCCACGTCGTCGAGAAGGCCGGCCTCCCCGTCGTTCGCGTCGAGCTCATGCACCTCAACCGCGAGCACCGGCATCCGAACCAGGGCCCGCTTTTCATCCGGGCCGACATCAGCGCCGAAGTCGCCGCCTTCCGTGGCGACATTGCCGGCGAAGCGAGTGCGCAAATGCAGATGCTTGCCGGCGAGCTTCCGGACGTCGAGCCCGGCCCCCATTGCAACTCGCCGTACCAGTGCCCGTTCCTCGACCGGTGCGTCGCGCCTTCGCCCGAACACCCCATCGAAGAGCTCAACGGCATCCGAGCCAGCAAGCTCGACGAGCTTCGCGAGGCCGGCATCGAAACCGTCGATGAAATCCCGAGCGACTTCCCGCTCGAGCCGCTCTGGGCGCGCCACCGTGCGGCCGTTCTTCGACAGCAGCTCATCGTCGACCCCGGCCTTGGCGAGGTGCTCGCCGGCTTTCGCTACCCCATCGCCATGCTCGATTTCGAAACGGTAGGCTCCGCCTTGCCGGTCTGGAACGGCTGCAGCCCCTTTGGCGCGGTTCCTGCGCAGTTCAGTGTGCACACCATTCACGAGAACGGCGAGGTTTCCCACAACGCGTACCTTGCAGACGGTCCGGGCGACCCGCGCCCGGGCGTCGCGGAAGCGCTGGTCCAGGCCTTGGGCGGCGCCCAAACCGTCCTCGCCTGGCATGCGAGCGTCGAGAAGCGCTGCTTGAGCCAGCTTGCGAAAGCTTGCCCCGAGCATGCCCCGGCCCTGCTCGACGCACGCGACAAGACAGACGACCTGCTCGTCGTCTTCAAAAAACACCTCTACCACCCCGACTTCCGCGGGAGCTTCAGCATCAAGAACGTCGTCCCCGCACTGCTCCCCGAGATGGCATACGACGACCTCGACGTAAGCGACGGGCAAGTCGCGTCCGCCTTGTTGGAACAGCTGCTCTGCCGCCCGAAGGAGTTGAGCGAGGAGCAAAGCAACGCGCTTCGAGCAAAACTCACCGCCTACTGCGAACACGACACCGCGGTCATGGTGGAGCTTCTAAAACTGGGGACACGCTCCGCCCATACGAGCCCTGTGATATCAAGCAGTTAAGGAGCACACCGCGAAAACCGAAACCACCACCGTTGCGGGCCCGCTCCGCGTGCGGGCCTACATCGACCACCTCGCCGAACGAATCGGAGAATAGCCATTCAAACCATCGAACCCATTCATCTCGCGCTGGCCGGCATCCCCGCGCTGCTCGTCGTGTTCATTCTTTGGAGGTGGTCCGCAGGCGCCCGTCACAGCTTGGCTGCTCTGGCCCGCATGCTCATTCAGCTCATTCTCATCGGATACGTGCTCGCGTACATCTTCGAAGCCGACGTCCCTTGGATCGTCCTCGCCGTCATGTCGGTCATGGTCGTCGCCGCAAGCTGGATCGCCCTCCGCACTGTTCCCCGGCTCCGACCCAAACTCTACGGCTACGCGTTCGTCTCCATCCTGGTTGGCGGCGGCCTCACCGTAGTTTTGATTACCCAAGCGGTCTTGACGCTCGACCCCTGGTACGAGCCCAGTTTCATGGTCCCTCTCGCCGGCATGATTTTCGCCGCCTCGATGAACTCCGTCAGCCTCGCCGCAGAGCGCATGCTAGCCGAGCTCAGTCGCGACGTCCCCTACGTGGACGCAAGGCGAATCGCCATGCAGGCCGGCCTCATCCCCATCGTCAACACCTTGTTCGCCGTGGGCCTCGTCTCACTCCCTGGGCTCATGACCGGCCAGATCCTCTCGGGCGTCTCCCCCCTCATCGCGGTCCGCTACCAAGTCATGGTCATGTGCATGGTCTTCA
>CAMYJN010000616.1 GCA_947258625.1 uncultured Polyangiaceae bacterium
CGGCTCGAGCGCCTACAGTCTTGCGGAGATCGACACCTGCGTGCGTCACGGGCTCGCGCCGATCGCGGTCATCGGCACAGACGGTTCCTGGGCTCAGATCGCGCGCGAGCAGGTTCCCATGCTCGGCACCGACATCGGGACGGTGCTACGCCGAACGCCTTACCATGAAGTCGGTCAAGGCTACGGCGCGGTCGGGCTTCTCTTGGACAACCCGGCGCGGGTCGACGAGACGTTGGACGAAGCCAAGGCGCTCGCCGCCGCCGGAAAGCCGGTGGTGATCAACGTACACATCTCGGCCACCGACTTCCGCAAGGGATCCATTTCGGTCTAGCCACGATGGCCAAGTGGCACCAGCGTCGAACGGCTCACCGCCGGCTACGGGATCAGGTCGGCCTCTGGTACCACCCGCAATACAAAGTCGACGTCCTCGTCGAGACCGCGCGCGTTCCCGGCATCGAGGTCGCGCGCAGCGAAAAGATCCTCGGCTCACTCGGGGCCGAAGGCCTCATTCGCCCCAAGCAGGTTCGTCCAGCGCCCCTGGTCGCACTGTCCGAGCTCGCAAGGGCCCACAGCGAGGCGTATCTCGACCGAACCGCGCGTCCCGAATACCTCGGGCGCATTTTTGGGCTCGAGGCCCATGACGTCGACGTGGACCCGGTCCTCATCGCACAGCGGCGCCAAGTTGGGGCTACCGTTGAAGCGGCGCATTGGGCGGTTCAGCGCAAAGACAGGGTGGCCTTCAACCTCGGCGGCGGTTTTCACCACGCCGAGCCGGAGTCCGGCTCTGGCTTTTGTGTCTACAACGACATCGCAGTCGCGATCGCATCGCTTCGGGCCGACGAGTTCGACGCGCCAATTGCGATCGTCGACCTGGACTACCACCAGGGGAACGGGAACATCGTCACGTACGAAGACGACAAGACCGTCTTCACGTACTCGATTCACGGCTCGGTTTGGAGCCACGTGGAAGCGGCCGCAGACGAGCAGTTTCTTCTCCCGTCCAAAGTCGATGACGCGACCTATCTTGAAAAGCTGCGCGAATCGCTTCCCCTATCGCTCGAACGAATCAAACCCGGCCTGATCTTCTACATCGCCGGAACCGACGTCCTTCAGGGCGACCACCTCGGTGAGTTCATGCTCACGCGGCAGGGCGTGCTCGAACGCGATCGTTTCGTGATCGAGCTCGCGCGCAAGCACGAATGCCCAGCTGTCGTCACCCTCGGCGGCGGCTACAGCGAAGACGCTTGGCGAGCTTCGACGGACTTCATTCGCTGGCTCCTCACTGACGAGGCGAGGGTCAGCGAAGAACCGTCCCGGAGCATCTACGAGCAATACGCCCAAATCGCGAACGAGCTCGACCCCCTCGAGCTACAGCGTTCGAGCGGGGAGTGGCAGCTCACCGAGGCCGACCTGATGGGAGACTTGACCGGTCCCCGATACAAGTCGACGCGGCTTCTCGACTACTACTCCCGGCATGGCATCGAGTTCGCGCTCGAGAAATACGGGCTGGCCGACCAGGTCCGAAAGCTCGGGTTCACCGACTTGGAGCTGAAGGTCGACCCGACCGACCCTGACCGGCAGCACCTCACGCTCCACGCGCGCAAAGACGGCGAGCAGTACCTACTCGTCGATCAGGTCTTGCGCCGTGTCAGCCGTCTCGCCCCCGAGGGTCTCGAGCCGCCCGACGAGCTCCGCCTGCTCTACATCGAGTGGATGATGCTCCAAAACCCCACCGCCAGCTTCTCGCTGCGCCAGCCAGAGTGGCCTGGTCAGGACCATCCGGGCCTCGGCATCGGCGCGGAAGCGATGCACATGCTCTTCCAAGGCGCGCAGCGCCTCGAGCTCGATGCGCTCGCACACCACCCGTCGCGCTACCACATCGCTTTCATCGGTGGCGGTCAGTCCTTTTTTCTCGATCCAGAGATCCAGGGCCGATTCGAAGCGATTCGCCAGTTGCTTGCGCCGATGGACCTCTCGGAAGCGGCCTGGAAAATGGAGCGCGGAGAGGTCTGCTGGTCCGACGGCGAGCGGGTCGAATGGATCGCCGAGGACATGGTCATCCCGGCAAGCGAACGCCTGTTCGCCTACCTCGGCTCGGTCCACTACCAGCAACCGCGCGCCGCAGCCCTCGAGCGAGCCAAAGAGCGCGGCATCGTCCTCGAGCCTACTCTTCGCAAGACGTAGCGGCGTGCAAGTATCGCCGCGAGACCGCGGCCGTCAAATGTGATGACTCCGCTGAGCATTAAAACAGCACGGCGCCCCGCAATGCGAGGCGCCGTGGTCAGAGGGTTCGTAAGCCGAGTTTTGTAGACCGCGCTCGTCGCCGAGACGCGGTTCGTGATCATTCTTCTGGGACCGATGTCGCCATCGGCCTCGAGCGACGCTACCCGGAGACTCGGGCGGACCGCCCTCGACGCCTCCCTATTTCGTCTTGCTTCAGATGGGGTTTGCCGTGC
>CAMYJN010000617.1 GCA_947258625.1 uncultured Polyangiaceae bacterium
TTTCCGTGGCGATCATCTGGCCGCGTACCGGAAAGATCGTTTCGGAATCGAAAGGCAGCCCGGGAATCAGCGTCGTCCAGCTGCCCGCAGCAACGACGAGCCGGTCCGCCTCGATCACTTGGTCGCCAAGCTGGACGCCTCGCACTCTTCCGCCTTCGACATTCACCGAATGGACGGTCGAGCCGCTCTGGAACGTGACGCCATCATGCTCTGCGCCCAGCGCGACCGCCGAGAGCAATTTCTTGGGCTCGACCTGGGCATCTTCGGGAATGCACAGCGCGCCAAATGCGTCCTGGTTCGCAGCGGGCTCCTCCTCGCTGAGCTCCTTGGGGCTCCAGCGATTGGAGCGAACCCCATGAAGCCGAAGGGTCGAGGCCTGCGCGTCGAGCGCGGCAAGCTCTTCCTCGTCGAAGGCGAGCTTGACGACCCCACAGCGCCGAAACCCAACGTCGACCCCGAAGAGCTCATCGAGCTCGTCCGCCAGCTCCGCGTGAAGCTCTCGACTCCGCCGACCAAGCTGAAGCGCCAGTGCATCCTCGAACGACTCCACCGAGGGTCCGAGAATGCCGGCGGCTGCGGACGATGCTTCGGCACCCGGAATGCTGCGCTCCAGCACCAAGACTCGCGCTCCATCTTTGGCAAGCCGATAGGCGACGCTGCAGCCCATCAAGCCCCCACCGACTACGATCACATCGGGTCGCATTGAGCAAAGCTACTCGGTCCGGGTGCCGCGGCAAGCGGCTAGCCGAAGATGTCGCGATACGTGACGAGGATCATGACCCCGAGCAGAAAGACGATGCCCAAAGCATGGACCGTCATCTCGAAGCGCTCGTTGGCGCGCCGACGCGTGACCGCTTCGTAGCCGAGGAAGATCAAGCGTCCTCCGTCGAGGGCCGGGAAGGGCAAAAGGTTGAACATGCCGAGCGCCACCGAGATGAACATCAAGATCCAAAGGAACGCGGGCAGACCGGCCTGTGCCGCGTCGGCGACCATTTTGCCCATCATGACCGGCCCGCCAATGCCTTCGGTGCTGCGCCGTTCGACCATCTGCGCCAGGCCGGTCAGCTGGGCCACCGTCATCTGAAACGGCAGCGAGATCGACAATTTGGCCGAGTCCCAGGCCCCGAGATTTTCGTAGAGAGGCAGCATCTTGGCGCCGACGCCGATCTGTCCTCGCCCTCCGTGATCGGCAGGCGTGATCGTAATCGGTGGCAGTGCTTTGCCATTGCGTTCAATCACGTAGGCCGTCGGCTCGCCCGCGCGCGATGAAGTTGCTTCGATCAGCTCGGAGACGTTGCGGATATCGGTACCATTGGCCATGACGATGACGTCGCCCTCTTCCAAGCCCGCTTGCGCGGCGGGCGAATCCGGGACGACATGGCCCACTTGCATCGGCTCCGCTGGCTGCATCGGCGGGAGCGTATTGGTGACGCCCAGCGCGAAGACGATCGCAGACGCGGTGAGGTAGTTGGCGATCGGCCCTGCGGCAATGGTCGTGACTCGCGCAAAAAGGCTTTTGTTGGGGTACAGCTCCGGATCGTTGGGGTCGACGTCCTCGTTGGGATTCATCCCGGCAATCTGCACGTAGGCGAGAAACGGAATCACCGCGACTTGGAAGACCGTTGGGCTTCCTTTGGGCTGGTATCGAAACAGCGTTGGGCCGAACCCGATGCTGTATCGCAGCACCCGCATCCCGAAAGCTCGTGCGGCCAGATAGTGGCCCCCCTCGTGAATGATGATGAGCACTGAAAGCGCGACGACTGTGATGAGAACCTGGAAAACGACGCTATCCACGTCCCCAGCATAACGCTCCGATCGGGCCCGTCGAGGCAGCAAGCCAGGCCACGGGCGCGGCGACGCTGGCCCGTCGGCATCTAGTCAGGCTGGATCCCTACAATCCACCGGCGAATACCGTCCCAGAAAAAAAGTGGCTCACGATGCGAATGACTATCGCAGTCTGAGGAGGTTTTGCGTACTATCCCGGCCACCTGGCGAACAGGGGTAGGTTGTGGCTGAACATCATCGAATCCTGAATTCTGCAGTTCCACGCGTGGCACGGGTCCTGACCTGTGCCCTCGCTTTTTCCGTCTTGTTCTACATCTTAGCGCCCCCACGGGCAGCCCATGCGCAAGACGCGTTCAGCTGCATCGAGGAGCTGAGCGATGACGAGGTGCGGTACCGCATCCGCTACATCCAAGAAAAGATGGACGACGACAAGCCTCAGGCGACCCGCTGGCGCTACATCTGGATGAGCCTTTGGCTCGCCGGAGGCGGTGGCATGACCTACGCAGCGGTCAACGCTGCGCGAGACAGCAACAATCCGGACAAGTTCGGTTGGGCCTACCTCGCGGGTGGGGCGTACTTCTTCGGGCTCATGCATGCGGTCCTACCGGCTCCCGACGTCTGGGGTGCGAAGCGAATCCGCAAAATGGACGAGAGTACCGAAGAAGCTCG
>CAMYJN010000618.1 GCA_947258625.1 uncultured Polyangiaceae bacterium
CCGCTCATTTCACTGATGCGTGACCAGGAGCGAAAGCTTCGTGAGCGCGGCGCGCCGGTCGTGCGCATCGACAGCACGCTTCGCGTGACCACCCGCCGTCAGGTTCTGGCCCGCCTCGGCAAGGGTGGCTCGCTCATCGTCCTGACCACACCAGAGACGCTGGAGACGCTCGCCGAGTCTTCGCTTGCGGAGGTGAAACCGGCAATGTTGTGTATCGACGAGGCGCATTGCATTTCCGAATGGGGGCATGATTTTCGCCCGTCGTATCTGCGTCTCGGCGCACTTCGAAAGCCGCTTGGGAATCCCGTCGTGCTGGCCCTCACTGCGACGGCCACACCGCACGTGCGAAAAGACATCGCCGACCGTCTCAAGATGAAGAATACGGTCGAGGTCATCGCTCCGCCCCACCGCAAGAACCTTCGCTTGTCGGCAAACATCGTTTGGGGCGACGACAAAATCACCAGCGCTGCACGATTGATCCGCCGATTGCAGCGCCCTGGCATCATCTACTGTTCGACCACGAAGGCGGTTGATCAAGTCGCGAGCGCGCTTGCCCGCGCCCAAATCCCCTCTGCGCGCTACCACGGCAAAATGAAGGCCGCCGAGCGCGCTTCAACGCAGCGCAAGTTCATGAAGCCGACGCGGCGCCTCGTGATGGTCGCCACTAGCGCCTTCGGCATGGGCATCGACAAGCCTAACATCCGCTACATCGTGCACTATCAGGTGCCCGGCTCGCTAGAGCAGTACGTACAAGAGGCAGGCCGCGCGGGCCGCGATGGCAAACGTTCGGAATGCGTCCTGCTCTTCGATCCCAACGACCTTCGCATCCAAGAGCACCTCCAGGACAAGGGCCGGTCGAACCCGGCGCAAGCGCGACGCGCTGTCGATGCCCTCGTTGCCTGGTTGGACGAAGGCAAGTCGGTCAAGCCGAAAGAGCTTGCGGTGTCTGCGAGGGTCCCCGTCACCGCCGCCCGCTCCGTGTGCGCGCAGCTCGAAGAGCTGGGCCTCATTCACGTGGTGAAGCGCGGGGAGTACAGCGGTCGCGCCTCCACGCGGCGAATCCGCGCCGGCGCAACCGACCTGGCAGCGCGCTTGGAAACCCGCCGAATCCAAGACGCGCGCCACCTTCAGACCATCGCGGCCTATGCCGAAACCGAAGACTGTCGCAGTGTGTTCATTCGCCAATACTTCGGCGAACCCCGTCCGCCAAATTGCGGCATCTGCGACAACTGCCGCCGCTAGAGCCCCCATTGCTGGAATAGTACTCCGACGCCTTCAAAGAGGTCGAGGTCGCCCCCAGTTCAACGCTGTTGACGCCCCGGGACAAGAGAAGACATGATGAGCCTGTTTCGAATCGAGAGCTCAAACGCGAGAGGACATTATGCGAATAGCCAAAGAAGATGTTCCCGTTAAGATCAACGCACCCGGAGCCATCGCCAGGCAGCAGACGGAGTTCGGTGACGCTAGCGGATTCGGAAAAATCAGCGGCGAGTATTTCACCCTAGGCGCCGGCGCCGATCTGGCCCCGCTGCTCAGTGGCCTGGAGGGCGACCTCTGCCAGTGCCCCCACTGGGGCTATATCATGCAGGGGTTGCTGACCGTCACCTATGGCAGCGGCGAAGCCGAGAGAGTGGTAGCCGGCGATCTTTTCTACTGGCCACCGGGGCACACCGTGTCGGCGCTGGAAGATACCGAGATGGTGCTCTTCAGCCCTCAACGAGAGCACACCCACGTTCTCGATCACATCCTCCATAAGATGAAGGCCTAGCAAACCGGAGTATGCTCTCCTTTTTGCAAGACGACGTCTTGTTCCTTCGATCAGTCCGCCACACGCCGAGTTGATGACCACCCGTTCCGATTTGCTCGCGACGACAGCCATGGTCGCCGCCTTCGTCGGCTGGCTCCCGAATCTGGCTCGTGCCGGGCCGCCACTCGTTGCAGACGATCCGAACACGGTCGGCCCCGGCGTGGTGCAACCGATCTTCGCGGTGAGCGCCTTTGTTCAGGGGGATGAAACCCTGGTTCTGGGACCGACGGCGGACGTCACCATCGGGCTCGTCGACTCGCTCGATGCGACGGTGATCGCCACGCTCGCGAGCCTTCACGACGCTGCAGGAGATCCTCGATGGACACTGAGCGGCCTTTTTGCGGTCGGCGTGAAATGGGAGTTCTTCCGGCGCGAACGCGGCTCTCTTTGCCTCTCCCCAGCTTTCGTGATCGATACGGACGCTTCTAGGCGGCCCGGCGGCCTCTTGCCCATGCAAGGCGAGCTAGATCTGCGCCAGGGCAAGGCGGTGATTGGATTCGACGTCGGCTACGTTGTGCAGCGGGACGATGCCCACGAGTGGTTTGTTGCGCTCTATGCAACCTGGGCGGCCACTCGACGACTCAACGTCCTCGGCGAGCTTTGGGCCGTGTCCTTTGGACAGACGGGGCCCACAGAATTGG
>CAMYJN010000619.1 GCA_947258625.1 uncultured Polyangiaceae bacterium
GGGCCGCTGCCCGCCGGCGGCCGCCGGCGTGTGAAATCCCAGGACAAGGGTGACAACTCGGCTCTTCTCGGCGACAAGCCCCAAGGAGGAGAGTTGGATGACGAAGGCAGAGCAGGTTCGGCTTGCGCGATGGCGGATGAAAGTTCTCCGGCACGCTCGAGACACAACACACAATGTTTCGCAAACGTGTCGGTATTTCGGGGTTTCTCGGAAGACCTTCTACAAGTGGAAGGCTCGCTATGAGGAACACGGGGAGATCGGGTTGTGCGACCGGTCACGTGCTCCGCATCGCTCTGCAAATGCGACGCCGGCGAATGTGATTGGCAAGATTCTCTATTTGCGGAAGAAGTACCACTTCGGGCCCGAGCGGATTGCCCGCTATTTGCAGCGGTATCATCAAGTCTCGATTGCGGCCTCGTCGGTTCATCGCATTCTTTGCCGACACGGGCTCAACCGCCTCCCAGCAAGTCAGAAGTACCGACGTCACAAGCAGCGCTGGAAGCGCTACGAGAAGCAGCAGCCGGGTCACCGCCTGCAAGTCGATGTGAAGTTTCTCGAGCGCATTCCAGGAACACGAAAGCGCTTCTATCAGTTTACGGCCATCGACGATTGCACCCGCATACGGGTCCTCAAGATTTACGACGCATGCAATCAGAAGACAGCCATTGAGTTCATCGACGAGGTGATGCGACGGTTGCCTTTTCGGGTGCTCGTCGTCCAGACGGACAACGGTGCGGAGTTTCAATCGAAATTTCGCTGGCACCTCGAAGACCTCGACGTCCGGCACGTCTACATTCGACCGCGAACACCCCGACTCAATGGCAAGGTAGAGCGGTCCCATCGAATCGACGAAGAGGAGTTCTACCAGCTCTTGGAAGACGGCCCCGTTCGCGAGAGCATCTACCGGTTCAACAAAAAGCTGCGCCAGTGGGAAGACTACTACAACTTCGATCGGCCACACGGCGCGCTCGATGGACAGACTCCCTACGAACGTCTATTGCAGAAAACGAGAGTCGAGGCGTCACCGAGCTCCTGAGGGACTACACGGCGACCCATGGCGCGCCTGGAGGGATTCGAACCCCCGACCATCGGCTTAGAAGGCCACCGCTCTATCCAGCTGAGCTACAGGCGCGTTTTGGCGCTGCTTAGCACGATAAGCATTGAGCGTGTAAGTCGCGGCGGTCACCCCGTGCAGCGGCATCGTTGAACCTCGTGACCGTGGAGAACGGTAGCATCATCGCCTCCTCGCTGACAAAGAGTGCTACAGCTCGAGCGTGACCCGTCACCGGACCAAGGGACCCTTCCAAGACCGAAAACGGCGCTACCTTGAGGAGCTGCTCGCCTGCCGCGGCGTCGAAGAGGACCTCGCGCTGCGCTCTCGGTTCGGCTTCATGGCGTTTCATGGGGGGAGTCTCGAGCCGGAGACCGATGCGATTGCGGCAGAGGCTGCCAAGAAGTCCGAGGCATCGTTCTATGCGGTACGGCAGCCTCCGAACCTACGCTGGCACATTCCATCGTCGCTTTTTCGCGCCGATGAGTCCCCCAAGCTCCGAGCGTTTTTCGAGCGGGTCGACGTCGTGGTGACCGTGCACGGCTTTCGGCGCACGGCGTTTCCTCGCCACGTGATGCTCGGCGGACGCAATCGCGCGCTCGCAGCCCACCTCGCCAAAGCCCTGCGGCCCACGCTCCCCGACGCGGTCGTCGTCGACGACCTTTCGAAGATCCCGAAGCCGATTCGAGGCGTGCACCCCGACAACCCGGTCAACGTGCCGCGGTTGAGCGGCGTGCAGGTCGAGCTTTCACCAATGGTTCGGACGGAGCCATTGACGCTGATCGACGCGCTTGCAAGAGCGGCCAGGACGTTCGTGGCCGGGTGACGCAGCCCGTGACACTGGCGCTGGCGCTGACACTGACACTGACGCTGACGCTGACGCTGGCGCTGACGCTGACACTGGCGCTGACACTGGCGCTGAGGCTGCCGCGGATGTGGTGGGGGGTGGTTGATGGGCGTGGGGCCTGGTCAGGTTTAATTACACCGCCCGCCTGGACGCCTCCGGCGGTCGGTTGGTCCCGCCCCACCGCCCCCACACTATCGCCTACCCCACCCGTAATCCTCCCTGGCGCGGCGGTCGCTTCGCTTCGCCTTGCCGGCGCTCTGCGCCGGGCTTCGCCCTGCGGGCTCGCGCTGCCGCCTACTGTCTTATGGGGGGTTGCTCCGGTGCCACGCTTTTACACAAATGGATAGGAATGGAGGGGCGCGGAAAAAAGCGCGATGTGGGGGTTCGGCGGCGTGTGAGTGACAAGCGGCCAAGACAGCAAGACCGGCCAATTGGCGCGAGCTCCGAGGGGCGCCTTGCGTGGCCCCTGCTCGCAGTCCTTCCGGCCACCCTTGCAAGGCGCCCCGTCCGCTGAACTCCCGCGTCGCGCTTTTTTCCGCGCCCCGATCCC
>CAMYJN010000620.1 GCA_947258625.1 uncultured Polyangiaceae bacterium
CCTACCGATCAAAGCGATCAAAGCGCAGCTTGGGCATCGCTCCCCACAGAGCACGGAGGTGTACGCGCACCTTGGCAGCAGTGCTCAACTGCGCCTCGTTCGGGCGCTCGAACCGGCGTCACCGCCGCATCGTGGTCAATATTTGGTCAACGAGAACGAGCGGTAACGATTTCGACTCGCGTAACTCCTCGTAATCACTAGTCGGGGCGACTGGATTCGAACCAGCGACCTCATGCTCCCAAAGCATGCGCACTACCAGGCTGTGCTACACCCCGTGACCCGATCTTCTTACTTTGGTTTGGCCGCTTGAGGTAGCTGATGCTCAGGGCTGCTGCAACCGCCGCAGAAGCGGGACGAGCTTGGCTGTGGCCTTGGCGCGGTGGCTGATTTCGTTTTTGGTTTCCGGGCCAAGCTCTGCCATCGTTTCTGTGAAGCCCTCCGGGATGAAGAGGGGGTCATAGCCGAATCCGTGCGCGCCCTTGGGCTCGCGCCCGATGCGCCCTTCGCAGGCGCCCTCCGCAAGCGCCAGCTCGTGTCCGTCGGAATCCACGACGACAATCGCGCAGTGAAACCGCGCTGTTCGCGACTCGTCCGCGACGTCGCTCAGCTCGTCGAGCAGTTTCGCATTGTTCGTGGCGTCCGTCGCGCCCTGCCCCGCGTACCGCGCCGACCGAACGCCCGGTCGCCCGCCGAGCGCGTCCACGTCGAGCCCGCTGTCGTCGGCAAGGCAAGGCATCCCGACGACCGCTGCAATCTCGGTTGCCTTCTTTTTCGCGTTTTCGGCGAACGAGTCGCAGTCCTCGACGACATCGACCGACTCCGCGACTGATGCCATCGTTTCGAGCTCGAGCCCAGGCACGTCCGCCAGAAGCCGTTCGTACTCGCGAAGCTTCCCCGTGTTCATCGTTGCGATGAGAATCCGCATCAGGACAGCAGTCGGTCGAGGTCGACGTCAAGCGCCTCGAGCGCGCGGCGCTGTTCCGCGGCGAGCGCCGGCATGGAACCGAGCGCCAGGTCGATCATCTGGTCGAGCTTATCGCGATGGATCGGCGCGCCTTCAGCCGTGCCCTGCACTTCGACGACGGCGCCCTCCGGCGTGCCCACGAAGTTCAGGTCCACTTCGGCGTCACGGTCCTCGGTGTAGCAGAGGTCGAGCATTGGTTTGTCGTCGAGGAGCCCGACGCTAATCGCGGCGATGGGCTCATGAAGCACGCCTTTGTCGACCAGCCCCCTCTTGCGGAGCCGTTCGAGCGCGATCGCGGTCGCCACCATACCGCCGGTGATCGACGCCGTCCGCGTCCCACCGTCGGCGTCGAGCACGTCGCAATCGACCGTGATCAGCCGCTCGCCGAGCTTCTCGAAATCGACCGCCGCCCGAAGTGCACGTCCCACCAGGCGCTGAATCTCGGTGGTCCGGCCGTCGACTTTGCCACTGCGCCCGTCGCGACGATTTCGCTCCGGGTTGGCGCGTGGGTGCATCGCGTACTCCGCGGTGAGCCAGCCCTTGCCCGAGCCGCGCATCCAGTCGGGAACGCCTTCCGAAACTGAAGCCGCGATCAAGACCGTGGTGCCGCCGCAGCGATAGAGCACCGATCCTTCTGGATTGCGCTGCACGTTCGCTTCGATGGTCACTGGTCGCAACCCGTCGTACGAGCGCCCGTCTGCTCTACTCATCCAACCCTCCACACGGATGAACCACTAGTCGTTTGTGCGGCGGCCGGCAACCAAACCTCGAAGGTCGTCCCCTGAGGGTGGCGGGGCTTGCACGCGATGCGCCCGCCATGAGCGACGACGATCTGCTGCGTGAGCGGTAAGCCGAGCCCGGTGCCCCGCTCTTTGGTCGTGTAGAACAAATCGAAGACGTGCTCGCGCTCTTCCTCTCCGATGCCGGCGCCTTCGTCGTGAACCTGGATACGAACTCCGCTTTCGTACCGGGTGGCTTCGAGCTTCGCGACCCCGCCTTCAGGCATCGCTTCTCGTGCGTTGCGCAACAAGTTGAGCAAGGCTTGGCGAAGCTGAGGCTCGTCCATGGCTACCGCAGGCAATTGTGCTGCGAGGTCCAAGGAGAGCTCGACGCCAGATGCATCCATCTCGCGCCGCACGAACTCGGCGGTATCCCGCAGTAGATGGCTCGGGTCATCGGGCGTGAGCGAGGGCTCGGGCAAGCGTGCGAGGCGCAAGTACTCCTCGCTGATGCTCTCCAAGCGCTCGAGCTCTTGCTGAATCGACTCCAGCAAGCGTTTGCTCTCCGAGCCCGCGTCATGAATCTCGTCGCCAAGCATATCGACGTTCAGTCCGATGCTCGAAAGGGGGTTGCGAACTTCGTGGGTGACGTGCGCGGCCATGCGTCCAATCGCCGCCAGTCGCTCGGTTTGAATGAGCCGAGACTTCGTGGCGATCGCATCCGAGACGTCGTCCGCCACGACGAGAACGCCACGCG
>CAMYJN010000621.1 GCA_947258625.1 uncultured Polyangiaceae bacterium
GCCTGCCCCATGATCGTTTCCGACTTTCCGCCCGCGTAGACCTCCGCGTTATCGAAGAAGTTAACGCCGGCTTCCCAGGCCGCCTGCATGCACCCGACGGCGGTGACGCCCCCGAGCTGATCGTGGAAGGTCACCCAGGAGCCAAATGAGAGCACGCTGAGCTTAAGGCCCGTGTTTCCAAGTCTCCGGTATTCCATTTCCACGGCGTCGCTCCTGTAAGTCGCGTATAGTTTCCGAGGCCTAGGACGTAAAGACGCTGGCCCCGGGCGGCCTCGGATCTTCGCAAGGACCCTTGACGCCGTCGTCGTTTTGGACGCGAGATAGCCTAGATGCCCCTTCGAACACTGGAGGAACCATGGAAACGAACACCAACGAGATTGCGCCCGACATCTTCCGTATCAGCACCTTGGTGCCGGGGATCGGGCCCACCGGGTTTACATTCAACCAGTTCCTGATCCGGGCGGACGAGCCCCTGCTGTTCCACACCGGGCCCCGCCAGATGTTTCCTGCCGTCCACGCGGCGGTTGCAAAGCTGATTCCCGTGAAGTCGCTGAGGTGGATCGCATTTGGACATGTCGAATCGGATGAATGCGGGTCCATGAACCAATGGCTGGAAGCCGCGCCACAAGCCGTGGTGGCGCATGGCGAAGTCGGCTGCATGGTCTCGCTCAACGACCTTGCGGACCGGCCGCCGAAGGCTTTGCAACATGGAGAGGTGTTGGACCTGGGCGCTAGGCGGGTTCGTCATCTCGATACGCCCCACGTGCCCCATTGCTGGGAGGCTCGGGTGCTGTTCGAGGAAACGACGCGGACACTTTTCTGTGGCGATCTTTTCACGCAGGTGGGTAAAGGTCCCGCACTCACTTCCAAGGACATCATAGGACCGGCGAAGGAAGCCGAAGCTCTCTTTAAAGCGTCATGTCTAACGCCAGTCACCGGGAGCACGATCCGTTCCCTTGCGGAGTTGGATCCGGCCGTGTTGGCAATAATGCACGGCTCTTCATTCAACGGGGACTGCGTGCAGGCCCTTCACGACCTGGCAACCGCCTATGACGGCATGCACGCCGCAGCCGGCGCACCAACCTAAGGGCCAGCCACCGCATTGATTGCACTCTGTGACTCGGGTGGTAGACCCGACTCCCTGAATTTTCTATGCTCGGGCTTCTTCCGAGGAGGTGTCCAATGAGCACGGCAAAGTCATTCAATGTGAGCATCCAAGTCGTCGAGGAAGGCGACACAACCGATGCGGAGGCTCGCCTCACGATCGGAGGCGTCGATCTCGTGGGGAGAGGGAAGGCCAAGCGCAATCCCGATGACCCGGATCGACCCTTAATCGGAGACGAGCTTGCGATTGCGCGCTCGTTGCTCGTGTTGGCGCGCGAGCTTGGCCATCAGGTCGACGAAGGCATCGCCGCCTACGAGGGGCACGAAGTTCACGTCAGCATTTAGCGAGAGCATGGGCAGATAGTGCTGCGACCATACGGGGTCGCGATTGAGCATCCCGGATCTAGATCCCCAAGTTGGCGAGGCTCTCGGAGACGCTTCTCAGGATGTCTGCGAACTTCGGGTATGAGGTTTCGAAGTCTTCGATGAGCGCGGTGACGCGTTTGCTCAAAGGCCCTCCCTCGCCGGGCTTGCTCCCGGGGTCGTCCTGCCCGAGCGCGTCCTCGATTTCCCGGACGGCTTGGAGCAGGGCCTCTCGATCCTCTGCCTCGATTTCGGCGCCGGACTCGAGCTCCCGATGAAGTGCGGCCAAGGCGCGGTTCAGCTGCTGGCGTGGCATACACACGATACTGCCCGCTTCCGTGCTGCAGGGGAAGAGGCCTTTCACGCGGAGGTAGCGATCACCCAACACCAGCCGGCCGGATCGTTCGCATGCCTACAAGGGGTTGGAGCCGCGGGATGACCGGATGCTAGCGTCTCCCCATGGATAGCTACCCGGTACAGCTAACGATCCCCGTCGCCTGGGGCGACATGGACGCCTTCGGTCACGTGAACAATACGGTCTACCTGCGCTGGTTCGAGTCGGCGCGGATTGCGTTCTTCGAACGGATCGATATCGGCGCGACTCGACCGGAAAAGGTCGGTCCCATCTTGGCGTCGACGACCTGTGACTATCTCACGCCGGTCGAATATCCGGCAACTGTCGTTGTCGGTGCCCGCGTACAACGCGTCGGCAATACCAGTTTTGTCTTAGAGCACTTGGCGACAAAAAACGGAGCTCCCGTCGCTCGTGGCAGCGCCGTGGTCGTGCTCATCGACTACGACACCGGCGAGAAGGTTCGCGTACCCGATGAGATGCGTGGGGCAATCGACTCTCTCGGCGGCGGGCAGGCCACAGGACCTCGCTGAGAGAGCCGTTTGATCGTTGCAAGTTATTTGTTTGGCTGAGGCGTCATCCGAAGGTACGGCCGGAGCTCACGGTGACCCTTTGGGAA
>CAMYJN010000622.1 GCA_947258625.1 uncultured Polyangiaceae bacterium
GGCGACGACCATCTGGATGGTCGAGCAGTTGGGATTGGCGATGATGCCCTTGGGCCGGTTCGCGGCCGCGGCGGCGTTCACCTCGGGCACGACGAGCGGACAATCGGGGTCCGAGCGGAACGCCGAAGAGTTGTCGACGACCAGGGCACCCTTGCTCGCCGCGATTGGCGACCACTCCCGGGACGTTCCGCCGCCGGCCGAGAAGAGAGCCAGGTCGACGCCTTCGAAGACCTCGGGCGCGATCTCGACGACGGTGTGCTCGACACCCTTGAACGTCACGGTCTTGCCGGCGCTCCGAGCCGATGCCACCGGCACGAGCTCGGCGACTGGGAAGTCGCGCTGCTCGAGCACGCGCAGCATCTCTGCGCCCACCATTCCGGTGGCTCCAACCACCGCAACTTTGAGTCCCTGAGCCATAGGCGACGGCTATAGATGAGCGTCGCAGGGGCGGCAAGCTGGCCCGAGGGCCGCTCGCGTATCATGTCTTCGGCAAGGAGCATTCATGGCTAGTCATCGATTCTCGGTTCTCATTGGTGTCGCGAGCATCTTCCTCGGTCTGGAAACGGCCCCCGTCCATGCACAGGCACCGCCCGGGGTGGAGTCGGAGACACCGGGGCAAACGCGGGGTTCTCCCTTGGCCGAGCAGAAGGACGACGCCGCGGCGGAGGCCCTTCGCTCGCTCTATGTGGCGGGTGGGTTGACCTCGACTCAAGCAGTTACTCAAATCGTGGCGACCTCGCCGGATCTCGATCGGACCAAGACTCTGTTGCTCGACGCCAAGGGAGGCGCGATGCAAGCGATGTCGGCCCTGGTCCCACGCCTCGAGCTCCTCGGCCGCTATTCGCGACTCAGTCCGGTCGACAACAGCGGCGTCTTCGCCTTCGAGAACCCGCTTGCCCCGGGGGAGACTCTGGAGGTGCCATTCGACTTCCCGTCTCTGACTCAGCAGCTCGCGAGCGATGCGACGCTCATCTACTCGTTCACCAATTCACTAGCCGAAGCTTTGCCCGCCTATCGGGCCGCGAAGAAGAACAAGATCTCGGCGGCTTATCAAATTGAAGCGGAGCGGAACAATGTCGCATTCGCAGCGAGACAGGCCTATTACGAGTTCGCACGCGCCGAGGCAGGCCTGGGGGTAGCCAACTTCGCGCTCGAAGCCGCCGAGTCGCAGCGGAAGGAAACCGAATCGCTGGTGCAGGCCGGCTCCGCGGCCCGCGTCGATCTTCTGAGAGTCGAAGCGCAGGAAGAGGCAGCAAGGGTGGCGGTCGAACGCGCCAAGTTTGGCTTGCAGGTTGCCACACGGTCGCTGCAAGCCCTGATGCATACCGAAGAGCTCCCGACACTGGGAGAGGATCTCTCCGAACCAGTGGACGGCGTCCCCACGCAGCCGGAGAGTGCGCTAAAGGAGCGAGCGTTCCGAGAGCGACCGGATCTGCGTGCGTTGCGCGCCTACGTCGAGGCGAGCAAGCATCAGCTTCGCTCAGCGATCGGGGGCAAGCTCCCCGACCTGCTCATTCGAGGGAGTGCCCAGTACTCGAATCCGAACCTCCGAGTCTTTCCGCAGCAAGAGCGATTCGCGGCGACCTGGGAAGCGGGCGCAGTCATCCGATGGGCGCCGAACGATACCGTGCGCGCACAGGGGCGATCCAAGCAACTCCAAGCCGAGCTAGAGAGAGCTCATGCGGACGTCATCGCGCTCCAAGACGCGATCCGCGTCGAGGTCGCCGAGGGCTATCATGGGATGCTCGCTGCGCGGTCGGCGATCGAGTCTGCCAGGCTTGGCCTCAGCGCGGCGCGAGAAAGCTACCGCGTCACTCGCGAGCAGCTTCAAGCCGGCATCGTCAACACGACGACACTCCTGCAGGCGCAGTCCGAGCTCATTCGTGCACAGGTCGACGTGGTCGAGTCTGCGATCGGACTTCGGATCGCCAAGGCCCAGCTTCTCCGGGCCATTGGGGAGACGCCCTGAGGTGCCCCGTAAAGGCGACGCTTTGCATCGCCCACGGGGCGCCGGGCCCATCGTCGTTGCGGCGGCGGTGGTCATTCGGGAGGGCAGGGTGCTTCTCACCCGCCGCGCCGAGGGGCAGCACCTCGCCGGGATGTGGGAGTTCCCCGGCGGGAAGCTCGAGGACGGGGAGTCCCCCGAAGAAGCGCTCGTACGCGAGTGCCGGGAGGAGTGCGGCATCGATGTCGAAGTGGGGGAGATTCTCGACGTGACCCACCACCGGTTCCCCGAAAAAAACGTGCTCCTGCTCTTCTATCGCTGTGGGCTGCGCGCCGGCGACGTGCGTCATCTCCAGGTGGCCGACCATGCATGGGTCGCGCCAGCCGAGCTCGATCGCTATCCGCTTCCGCCGGCGGACGACCGTGTGGTCGCTCGAATCCAGGCTCTCGGGCTTGGAGCCTGATCTAGCGGCCGCGCGCGCGGCGGAC
>CAMYJN010000623.1 GCA_947258625.1 uncultured Polyangiaceae bacterium
GCTGTTCCGGCTGACCCTGCCGAGCGTCACCAGCGGAGCGAGGGCAACGTGACGGCGGAGGCGAGGCCGGTTGTGCACGAGTTCGGGCTCATCTTCGAGGAGAGCGCCTGGCCGCTAGCCTATGTCCGCTTTCCTTCCAAGCCACTGAGCGACGACGGCTTCGAGTATTTCATCGAGCGCTACACGGCCATGGTTGAGCGGCGGAGCCCCTTTGCGACCATCCTGGACTCGAGGGGCCTGACGACGGCGATCACCGCCCACCAGCGAAAGCTGCTGACCGAGTGGTTTGATGTGACCGGCGAGCTCGCTGGCGAATATCACTTCGGAATTGCCGTACTGATGAACCACGCGTTGATTCGCGGCGCGCTCAGAGCCGTGACCTGGGTGAAACCGGTCCCGGTGCCGATCATGCCATTCGGCTCGATTGCGGATGCAGCTCCCTGGGTGCGCGAGATCTTTGGCGAACGCAGGATCCCGATCACACCTGAGATCGAGTTGCTGCTTGCAGGCCGGAGCTAACGAAGCGGTTGCGGTTGGCGGTCGCGTGTCCCGCCTCACCATCCCCGCACGACTGCCTGCTACCTCACGGCGTAGCCTGCCGCGCGGACGACCGCTTCGAGATCGGTCGCGCGCGCCGAGCCTTCGACGGTCGCTTGACTGGGCTCCAGGGTGACCATCGCCGAGGTGACGCCATCGGCATCGCGGAGGGCACGCTCCAGCTTGCGGACGCAGTTGTTGCAGGTGAGGCCCCCGACCTCCAGGGTGACGACGGCCGGACCGGCAGGCGCGCTGCGGCGTAGCCATGCGCTTCGCAGGTCATCGACGATGAAGGAGGCAAAGAGCACGGCAAGCAGCACGGCGGATGCCCAGGCCCACCAAGGTTGGCCGTGTTCGTGGGTCAAGCTGCCGAGCGCTTCGAAGGGAACGAACGCGTCGTAGACGTAGGCGAGGCCGACGCTGCCGAGGACGACGGTGGCGAGATAGACGGCGAGGACGCGGCCGCCAAAGGCCCGCTTCACGGCGCCGATGGTGGCGATGTTGGTGGCCGGGCCGGCCATTAGGAATACGAGGGCGGCGCCCGTCGGCATGCCCTGGGCGATCAACGCGGCGGCGATGGGCACCGAAGCGGTCGCGCACACGTACAGAGGCAGCGCGATCGCGAGCGCGGCGAGGCCCGAAACCGCGGGATGAATATCGGACCAACCGGCGATGGCACCCGGCGGAATCCAAACCGTGATGGCCGCTGATGCGACGACACCAAAGACGATCCACTTCCAGATGGGCCGGATCACGTCGACCATGTGCTCGAAGAAGCCGACTGTGGTTTGTGGGGCCGGCGCTTGCTCGAATTCCTCGATGCGTCGCGCTTCGGTGTGCAGCGATTCGGTTACGGCACCGCCCGCGAGCCCCATCACCAGCGCGCTCAGGCATTTGAAGATGGTAAACGGCCAACCGAGAAACGACGCGCTCACCAGCAGCGAGTCGACGCCGGTTTGCGGCGTGCTGACGAGAAAACCGACCGCCGCGCCATCACTGGCGCCATCCTTTTTGAGGCCGAGCGCTGCGGGAATGACGCCGCAGGAGCACAAGGGCAACGGCACCCCCAGCGCAACGGCCTTGGCCACGCCGCCGTAGCCGCGGAACTGACGCTGCGCGAAGTCACGGGGAAGCAGGACGTGGAGCGCACCGGCGGCCCCGGCTCCCAAGAGAAGCCAAGGCGAAAGCTGCAGCCATACCTGCCAAACCGCATCGAGCATGGGATAGATATGCGTCTGCGCCGGCTGCCGCGCAATCCCCGAGAGGGAGCTAGAGGGAGACGTCGCCTAGGCTGTTGCCCTGATACCCAGCCGCTTGCATCGCGCCGATCAGCACGGTCGCCGGGTGCGCACGGTTGCCGTTGACGTGCTCGCCCGGGCTCAACCCCCCCGCGCGGCCAGCCATGAGCAAGACCATGTTCTCGACCGAATGCGTTTGGTTCTGCGAGCTGGCGTCGTTGAGCTGAAGCCCATGGCCCGCTTCGGCCGTGAAGACGATCACGCTGTTGTCGAGCACGTTGCCGCCCGCCTCCGGCGTGCTGCGCAGCTTGTCGATCAAGTACGCGTAGTGCGAGATGTGCCACTGAAGCAGCCCGGCGGACGGAATCTGGCCGCGGTTGTTCGGGTCGCCATTGTGGCCGACTTCGTGCAGGTCGCCGCCGACCGAAGCCCAGCGCGCCGGTCGCGTGGTTCCCTCCAACGTGCCGAGTCCATCGGCGATGGGCCGCGCGTTCATGTGAGATTGGAAGGCGGTGATTTGGAGCGACGCCGCGCGAGTGAGGTCGCAGACGAAGGCCATGTGGATCAGATCGGCGAAGATGCGGGACCGCGTGTGCTCGTCGCTATAGCCCGAGCCGCCCGTGACCGAACCGCTGCCGCCGCCTTCATGATCACCGC
>CAMYJN010000624.1 GCA_947258625.1 uncultured Polyangiaceae bacterium
AGGAACGCCCCCAGCATCTCGTCGTTCGGCACCGCGACGCGCCGAAGAGCAAACGTTCGCACCGAGAAGATGCGGCCACTGCGCATGCTCAGCACGGCGACTTCGACCTGGTCGCCCTCACGGTGAAATCCAATCACATCCTGGTCCGACTTTTGCACGCCGGCGACGCGTTGCTCCTCTCGGGCACGTTCGACGGCCCGGATCTGGTCTCGATAGATCGCCGCACGTTCGTACTCGAGCTCGCCCGAAGCGCCTTGCATGCGTCCATCGAGGTCGAGCACGAGCTCATCGTGCCGCCCATCGAGAAATCGAGCGACATTGGCGACCTGGGCATGGTACTCGGCCTGGTCGACCCGCAGCACACAGGGCGCAGGGCAACGCTTGATCTGATGCTGAAGACAGGGTCGCGACCGCTTGCGAAACTCGGTGTCGGTGCAAGTCCTCAGCTGGAAATATCGATTCACCAGCCGGAGCGTCTGTCGCGCTGCAGTCGCCGAGTGGTAGGGTCCAAAATACTGGGCGCCGTCGGGCTTCGGCCGACGAACGACTTCGAGCCGCGGCCAAGGGCGCTTCGCATCCAACCGCAACGACAGGAACTCCTTGTCGTCCCTGAGCTTCACGTTGTACTTCGGCTGGTGCGACTTGATCAGCTGATTCTCGAGCAGGGCCGCTTCCTTGTCGGTGTGGGTGACGAACGTTTCGATGTCAGCCAACTCGCGCTCGAGCCTGCTGACGAACGCGCGCAAGTCGCTCGAGCCGGCTTGGAAGTAGCTTCGGACACGGTTCCTCAGGCTTCGCGCCTTGCCGACATAGAGCACTTTTCCATCGGCGCCGTGAAACACGTAGACCCCGGGAGAGGCCGGAAGCTTGTCGAGCTTTCGCTGTGCTGCATCCACAACCACGGCGAACCTATACCACCGACGCAGCCTTCGATCGCCCCGGGCTCACGCGGCGCGAATCACACGCGAGTCGGTGATTACGAGGTCGACCGAAACGTCGAACGGCAGCTCGGGCACTTCGGAGATCAGTTGGAAATCGTAGGCGACGGCGCAGGTGCACGCGTTCGCGAGTCGCGGGATCAGCCGATCGTAGTAGCCGCCGCCGTAGCCGATCCGGTAGCCACGTGGATCGAGCGCTAGTGCGGGAATCAAGGCAAAATCAATCTCGTCCGGCTCGATGGCTGCGGCGTTCGCGGCGGGCTCCGGAACCGAAAACGCCCCCAAGGTCAGCGGGGTTTGGGCGTCGATTAGGTGCAGGCGCAGCTCGTCCCCATGCACCCGTGGCAATGCGACTCGCTTCCCGGCGGACCAGGCCTCTTCGATGATGGGCCTCGTACGCACCTCATTACGAATCGAAGCAAAAGCGAGAACCGTCGCTGCACGTTCGAGCTCTGCGACCCTGACGAGACGTTTGCCGATCTCGGCCGAGCGGGCCTCGCAGGCGGACTCGGGGAGCGCGCCGCGCACCATCCGCATCTGATTTCGCAGCGCCTGTTTGGCGCGTTGAAGGAGCTCTCGATCGGCTTGCTCCGTCTCGCTGGCGTTCAAGGCTCGATCTGCTGCGCGAGCTTGGCGTCCACCTGGAGGCGCTCATCGATTCGCCGAATCGCTGTGTTCACGACTTGCCGCGTCTTTGCTTCGAGCGTCTCGCGTTGCCGCTCGGACGCCTCGAGATCTTCGGCCAGGCCGAGCGCCACGACGGCGAGCAGTTGAGCTGGCGTGGCCGCCCGGGCGGCCTTGGGCCCGAGCGCCTGAACTCGTTCATTGACGATATCGGCGAGGCGCTGAAGGTAGGTTTCGTCGGCGTCCGCAGACATGCGATAGCGGGCGCCGGCAATTTCGATCTGAACGGTTCGCTTCACGATTGACCGGAAGGTAGTCCCGCAGCTCCTTTGGCGTCAAGGTAGGACATCCACATCCATCCCTCTTTGGGTTCCGCTGCGATCGGAATCCGGCTACCATGTTTATGAGACCGGGGGCAGGCGTGTTATGTTTGATCCCCGGGGGGCAGTGGGGTCATGATCAAGGTTAGTTGTCCGTCGTGTACTGCGTCTTACGACGTGGACGAGCACCGCTTGCCCGACGGTGGGCTTCGGATGCGCTGCCCAAAATGCAGCGAAAGCTTTCAGGTTCATCGCGACGGTTCGACCGCGAAGGTCGGAGGGGGCGCTGCGCCGGGCGCGTCCACGCCCCCGCGAGCCAAACGGACGAAAGTCGGCATGGGGCCCGCCGTCCCGCCCCCTGCCCCTGCCGCAGCGATCCGCCCGCAACCTTCCGATTTGCCTGCGGCTGCTGATGAAGTCGACTTGCCGGCGCCATTGGTGGGCTCGGATTTCGTGGATCTGCCCGCGCCCAAGACCGGCGCCCATCCACTCGATCTAGACCCATTTGCCGATTCGAGCTCCGCCGATCTGCCTACGCCAAAACGCGA
>CAMYJN010000625.1 GCA_947258625.1 uncultured Polyangiaceae bacterium
GGCGACGGGCTGTCCGGCCTGCGTGCGATCCCCTGGATCTTCGCATGGACCCAGACCCGGCTGCTTCTTCCCGCCTGGCTCGGCATCGAGACCGCCTTCCAAAAAGCAATCGACGACGGCGGACTTGCCGAGCTGCGCGAGATGGCGGCGAGCTGGCCCTTCTTCCAGTCGATTCTCTCACTCCTGGAGCTCGCGCTGGCCAAGGCCGACGAGCGGATCGCGGCGCGATACGACGCCTTGCTCACTCCTGCAGAGCTCGCTGAGGTCGGTGAGGGACTGCGCGCGCGACTCAAGCAAATGAGGTCTGTCTTGCTCCATGTGCTCGACCAAGAAGAGCTGCTCGAAGCCGATCCCACGCTTCAGCGCTCCCTTCAGCTTCGTCGTGCTTACCTCGACCCCATCAACTTGGTTCAGGCGGAGTTGCTTCGGCGTCAGCGAAGCGCCGACGACGCACAGCTTCAGGACGCACTTCTGGCCACGGTCAACGGCATCGCGGCGGGACTCAAGAACACCGGCTGAGGAGATGCGAATGCTGCACACAACTACCCATGCGCTTCTCTTGTCATTCGCGTTCGTGGTGCTGTGGCCCATGTCCGCTTCGGCGAAGGCCATCCCGGTGCAACTGCGGCAAACCGAACAGGGCTGGCAGTTGCTGCGTGGCGGTAAGCCGTACTTCATCCGTGGCGCCGGCGGGGATGGCTCGCTCGAACTGCTGGCGGCGGCGGGCGCGAACTCGGTGCGGACCTGGGGCGCAGATGGCATCGACGCGCGTCTCGACGCGGCGCACGCCCTCGGCTTGTCGGTGACGGTCGGCATCTGGCTGGGCCACGAGCGTCACGGGTTCGATTACAGCGACGAGGCGCAGGTGCGCAAGCAGCTGGAAGCGGCCCGCGAGACAGTGCTCCGTTACAAGGATCATCCGGCGGTCCTCCTCTGGGGCATCGGCAACGAGATGGAGGGCTTCGGCGAGGGCGACAATCCCGCCATCTGGAAGGCGGTCAACGACATCGCCGCCATGGTGAAGAAGCTCGACCCGCACCACCCAACCATGACCGTCACCGCCGAGCTCGGTGGTGGACGCATCGACGGCGTGCAGAAGCGCTGCCCCGCGATCGACATTCATGGCATCAACTCGTACGGCGGTTCGCTGTCGGTTGCGGATCGCTACCGTGCCGGCGGCGCGACCAAGCCCTATGTGCTCACCGAGTTTGGGCCGCTGGGCGTGTGGGAGATCCCGAAGAACGACTGGGGCGCGCCGAGTGAGCCGACGAGTACGGAGAAAGCCGCGTTTTACCGGCGCAGCTACGAGACCGGCGTCATCGGCGCGCCGGGTCTCGCCCTCGGTTCGTACGTCTTCACCTGGGGCTTCAAGATGGAGGCCACCCCGACCTGGTACGGCATGTTCCTGCCGGACGGCGCCCCGCTCGGGGCGGTCGATGTCATGACCGAGCTCTGGTCCGGTCGCCCTCCCACAAACCTTGCGCCCACGGTGAAGCCGTTGATCATCGAGGGTCGATCGCAGTTGGATCCGGGTGCCGAGATACGCGTGCGTGCCGTCATTGCCGATCCCGAAGGGGCTGCGATCCGGGTGCGCTGGGTGCTGCGCCGCGAGTCCGGTGAATACGCGACCGGTGGCGACTTCCGTCCCGTGCCGCCCGAAGTCGAGAGCGCCGTCCTCGAGGGCAGCGCCAACGGCGCACGGCTGCGCATGCCCAAGGACCCGGGGCCGTATCGGCTGTTCCTCTACGCCTACGATGCGGCGGGCCGCGCCGCGACAGCGAACGTCCCGCTGTTGGTGAAAGGCAAGGTGCGCACTCCCATGCCGTTTTACGTCTACCGGGACGGTTTCGAAGGCATGCCCTGGGCGCCCTCCGGGTGGATGGGCGCGATCAAATCGCTGACCTTGGCAGGCGACCACGCGAAGAACCCCCACGAAGGCAACGCCTGCATCGAGATGCGCTTCGTCGGCGAGGTCGGCACCTGGGTGGGCGTCGCCTGGCAGCACCCGCCCAATAACTGGGGCGACCAGGAAGGCGGCTTCGACCTGACGGGCGCCAAATATCTGGAGCTCTGGGCACGCGGCAGATACAGCACCGAGAAGATCAGCATCGCGGTCGGTCTCCTCGGCGAGGACAAGGCGCACCCCGATTCGGGCAAAACCACGGCCGAGGACATCGTTCTCACGTACGAGTGGAAGCGCTACCGCATTCGCCTGAAGAAGCTCGACCTGTCGAGCATCAAGACCGGCTTTGTCGTGGTCCTCAGCGGTCAGGGCTCACCGGTCACCGTCTACCTCGACAGCATTCGTTTCGTCCGGAAGTAGTGGTGACAGAGCATCTGGCTCAGCGGCGCACCAACTCGGATTCGAGCTCCTCGAGGCTCTTGCCCTTCGTCTCCGGCAACAAGCGCATGACGAAGATGAGGCCAAC
>CAMYJN010000626.1 GCA_947258625.1 uncultured Polyangiaceae bacterium
ATGAACAAGTCGCGGGAGAGGAACAAGTCGCGCGAGGGAGAAGAGGCGCAATGCGCGACGTTGAACCCGCGCCAAGTCCTGCGAGCGTCGCGACGACCGAGTCGCGCCCCGGGGCAGTTGCTTTCCAAATGCCTGAGTACTCCGAGCCGGTCGATCGGAAAACCGGCAAAAAGAAGAAGTGGCCCTGGATCGTCGCTGCCGCCGCGGTCGTCGTCGTGGGAGGTGTCACCGCCGGTGTACTCGTTTCGCAGCGTTCCAAACAGACTGAGCCGCCGTCCGGCGGTTTTGCGGTGAACTGGTGAGTCGAATCGTCAAAAGTTCGAGCATCCGCGCTGCGCTGCTTGGCGTGGCCGTGTCCTTGTCGTTTGGTTGTGACAGCGCAACCAGCAGCGACGGCCTCGACATCGAGGCTTCCTTTGCCTCGGGGGTCCCTCGCGCAGCTCGGGACGAAGCGGTTCGGGTCGAAGGCTACCTCGTCGCCTCCTGTGATTCGGTCGAGATTCCCGAGCGCCCCAACGACGCAATCGGCAGCACCTTCACGCTTCGCGATGGCGCCGAAGGGCCGCCGATCCCGGTTCCCGAAGCGGGTGATTATGGCCTTTATGCCGTGGCGCTGGACTCGAACTGCGCGGTTGTGGCCGCCGGGTGCGACACGGTCGTGGTGCTCAGCGATAGCCAGGCCACGATGGCCGTCACGATGGGCTCGTTCTCCCTCCAAGGCTGCGCGCCAGAAGAACAGTGCTCCGTCGACACCGGTGCTTGTATCGGGCCTGACGGAGGCACCGGCGGGGCTGGAGGCACCGGCGGCACGGGAGGTACCGGGGGCGTCGGAGGTATTGGCGGCGCAGGTGGTATCGGAGGCGCAGGCGGAGTCGGCGGCAGCGTTATCGGTTCGACGTGCACGGTTCAGACGCAAGACGAGGACTGCAACGGCAAGAGCTGCAACCCGATCACCCTCGAATGCACCGACTTCGGGAAGTGGGAGCGACGGACCTGCGAGACATGCGTGAGCGACGAGAACTGCTGGGAATCTGACAGCCGATGCGTGCCGATGTTTTTCGAAGACGACCGCTACCCAGATGATCACACCGGTTTCTGTCTGCCTCAGGCGCAGCTGACCCTGCCTGGCGGGACCTATGACTGCAACGGCGAAGACCCCTACGTCACGGTGATCCCCGATCGCACAAGCATGTCTGGGGCTGGGCCTTCCGTATTCTGCGGCCCGCGCGAGGACTTCACCACCTGTGACGCAGTCAGCGCGCAGCTAGACAAGATACTATGCACTCAGGGGAGCGACGACCAATGCCCGGCTGGAGGGATCTGCCGCTATACCCAGGACAACGGCAAGTGGGACTACCGCTGCACCTATGCCTGCACATCGGACTTCGAGTGCGCCAACCGTCAGGGCTGGCAGATCGACTGCGTCGGCTTCTGCGGCGGCTGATTCCGGGCACTTCCACCGCACAGCGCGAGTGCTTTCTACAAGCGCTCCAAATGCGCCAGTAGCCTCGGAACAATTCGCTCGTGCGCGTCTTCCTGCAGGTAGTGCCCGGCATCGGGCAAGCGCAGCACATCGGCGTTTGGAAACGCCGGAAGCCAAAGATCATCGAGGTACTGCGGAAGAAACGCGATGTCTTTCATGGCCCAGGCGATCATCGTGGGCTTGTCCCTCAGCGACGCGAGCCCCTCCTCGACTTCTCCCATGAAATCGGCGACGCGCCCTGTGGAGTCCGCCGGGATTTCGCGAGGAAACACCAAAATCACGGTGCGGGACGAGTAAGCAACTGAGCGCAACCGCTCCCCCCTCGCAAGCCGCCTGATTTCAACAGCTTGCACCCCACACCGCGAAAACCCCCATTTCCCACACTAGCGCGGAGAGCATTCGTAGCTGAGATGCACTTCGTGAACGTCCTTCGTGACGACCGTACCGTCATCTCCCGTCGTGGTTTCTTGACGAGTCATCAAGCGACTTCTCACCTTACGACCGGAAGAAGGCCCCTGATATTCTTCCGGACGAACACACGCGAACCACCCACCGAGCAAAAATCGCCGTTGACTGCGGCCAAGCGTAGACTGCGTCCGTGGCTCGAGGACGCAAACCAGGTTCTGCGAACCTAAACGCCGCACGGCGGGCCGCCAAGGAGCGCTTTGGCATTCAGAAGCTCCACCCGGAGCAAGCGCGCGCGATCGAGGCGCTGCTGTCCGGCCGCGACACGCTGGTCGTGCTACCGACCGGCTACGGGAAATCGCTGATCTATCAGGCGACCGCGCTCCTATTTGAACGGCCGACCATCGTCGTGTCGCCGCTCATTTCACTGATGCGTGACCAGGAGCGAAAGCTTCGTGAGCGCGGCGCGCCGGTCGTGCGCATCGACAGCACGCTTCGCGTGACCACCCGCCGTCAGGTTCTGGCCCGCCTCGGCA
>CAMYJN010000627.1 GCA_947258625.1 uncultured Polyangiaceae bacterium
ATACCGCTCGCGCTTCGGAGTCTAGAAGCCTTCAGTCCACCCAATGCAGCACGTCGCGGATCACGGACCAGCGTGGCGGGAGAGCATAGTCGACATGAACGCCCTTTCCGGTTCGCGTCCCTAGCGACATAACATCTGTACGGCGCAATTTGGCGCTCAGCGACCTCGGCGTTCGCTCTGTTCAGAACGTTCATCTGGTGCACATGCCGTGGTCGCATTCGGTTGCCACGACCTTGGTCTTTGCGGTGGTCGCCTGGACTTTGATTCGGTTTGCCCTTGGAAGACCAAAAACTGCAATCGCCGTCGCACTCGGGATAGCGTCTCATCTCCTCCTGGACCTCGTAACCCACAGTCCGGACATCGCGATCGCGCCTGGACTCGAAATGAACAAATTGGGTACCGGGTTCTACGGCAGCGGTCCCCTCCTGGCGTTCCTCCTCGAGCTGGGGTTTGGGATTGTATGCTGGCGCATCTACCGAGGATCCCGATGGCTGCTGCTTGCAATCATTGGGTTCAACGCGGCCAACCTGACCATGTTCCTTCCTCAACTGGTCGGGATTGAAGCCTCGCTTGCCGGACAGCCGACCACCTTGACGCTCCTCATTTTGGCCCAGATCGTGGTCACCTTGGCCATGGTCGGATGGTTGTCGCGAAGTCGAAAAACCGCTGCGGTAGCGCGCAGGCATCGGCCTGGTGCTGATCCTGGATTTTGACGTCGACGCCGGGTTCCGGCAAAAACAGGGCGGAGGTTCGAGGGCTAGAAGAGTGGACTATCTTGCTTTGAGTAAACTGTTGGAGGAACAGCTCGGGCTTCCAGCCTGGTTCATTGTCTTCTTCGTGCAGCCGCTCATGTACTTCTTTGCGGCGTTTGTGCTGCGCGAGCTGGTCCTCCGGCTGAAGCTTCGCGGCGAATCGAGCGACAAACGACGGCGCAGGTGGCGAAGGGTTTCCGCCTGGGTAGCGGCTCTGGTCGCCATCGTGGCTACCGGCATTGCCTGGCGGGGGGCCAGCCTCGACTGGCTCGTCGCAGAGCTCAGCGGCGACTTCGATACGAAGCAGCTGCGGGCCAATCTCCAAGGGGCGATCTACGCCCTGCTGGCCACGGCGATTCTGGTCCTCTTTCTCTTGCTGATCCGGCAAAGCCACCGAGCCCTGCTTCGACGGCTCGACGACTGGATGAAGTCGCACGACACGATTGGTCTAGAGAAAGCCGCTCTGGTCTCGCGGCAGCGGCTTCGGTACACGTTCCAGCTGGGGCTCCGGGTCGTCTGGTGGCTGCTCTTCGTTGGAGCCGTGTCAGCGTACGGCGAACTGCTGTTGAGCTTCTTCCCAGCGACCGCTCCATACGCGGACCGGTTGATGCCGTACCTCAGCGCGCCGGTAGCTGCGGCGGCCAAAGGAGTAGTCGGATATCTGCCGAGCGTCCTGATGCTGGTCGTGATCGTCGCGGTCGCCCGATATCTGGTGCGGGTGCTTCGGGTCGCGATGAAGGCTGTCGAAACTGGGGAGATTGCCTTGCCGGGGTTCGACCCGGAGTGGGGCGAGCCGACGTTTCGCTTGATGCGCATCGTAGTTATCTTGGCGACGATTGTCGTCAGCTATCCTTACCTGCCCGGCGCGGGGTCCGAGGTATTCAAAGGGTTCTCGGTGTTCATCGGCGCGGTGATCACGCTCGGGTCGACGGCGGCAATCAACAACATCATCAGCGGGGTCGTCCTCACCTACACACGCGCGTTCCGCGTAGGTGACCGAGTGAAAATCGGAGACACGCTTGGCGACATCACCGAGAAAGGGCTGTTCGTCACACGCATTCGCGCGCCCGGGAATGAGATGATCACAATTCCAAACGGCAAGGTCCTTGCTGGGGATATCACCAACCTCAGCGACGGGGCGGAAGGGAAGGGCTTGTCCGTGTTTGCCTCTGCGGGGATCGGCTACGACGTGGACTGGCGAAAAGTTCACGCGATGATGAAGGAAGCTGCTCGCAATACGTCGGGCGTCGAGGCGGAACCGGATCCGTTCGTCATACAGACCGATCTCGGCAACTATGCGGTGTCCTATTTGCTCATCGCGAAAACCGTAGAGCCCAAGCTCCAGCTGCTCATCCAATCCGAGCTTCGGCAAAATGTGCTGGACGTGTTCAACCGCGAGGGCATCGAGATCATGACCCCGTCGGTCAGCGCGCTCCGGGATGCCAATCGACCGGCCATCCCCGCAGACTTCAATCCAAGTCCTCTAGACCCCCCCGGACTGCAGATTCTGTCTGCCCATTCGGATTCAAAATGAGGCTTACGCTTTGCTGGCTGCTCGGCTAGTCGCAAGCAGCGTCGATGGCGAGCGCCACGCTCTGACTGCTGAGTATCTGCTGCTCGGTCAGTGACTCGATGTCACAGGTGCCGAGGCAATCAACCGTGTCCGAGAT
>CAMYJN010000628.1 GCA_947258625.1 uncultured Polyangiaceae bacterium
TCCGATTCTGGCATTTGGGGGCGACAGCTACCAAGGCCCGTCGGCTGCCACCTAGCGTTCGGCACGTCGAGAAGCGTTACTCGAACGTGAGTCGCAGGCCGCCGCTGAAGGTGTACCTTCCGTTCGACGCTTTGAAATCGTCGGTGGCCGCGAAGCGGGTCGCAAAATAGATCGCCGCGGGGCCGGCCAACACGCTCAGGCCCGGGCCACCTCCGACGCCGGTGACGGCGTCGCCACCCGACTTGCCAAGCACCACGTCGAGCTCCGCGCTGATCGAGAGCAGACGAACGAGCTTGATGTCGATGCCGTATGCAGAAGCCCAGAGAAACGGCCCACCGGACGAGGTTTCGAGAATCGCGCCTTGGCGGCTTCGAAACAGAATGCGATCGACGAGCAAGTAAGAGCCTTCGATCGCGGGCGCAAATCGCGTGCGCACGACGCTCCTGCTTTCTTCCGCGCTTGGGAACCAAACGCCGAGCTCCGTGTAGAGCGAGAAGTCGCGGCGCATGAAGATGCGGTAGCCGCCCCAGACCAGAATCCCTTCGTCCCGGACGGGCACGGGCGAAACGCCAGAACGGTGCACATCGACGGGGATGGCAATACCGATGCGAGCGCGTCGAACCGGTGCGATCTCGCCGCCGAGGCTCAGCCGCCATTTGCCATTGTCCGATTTCGGGTCGCCAAGGTATGCGATCGTTGCGAACGGGCCCGAGCCTTCCCGCCGGTCGTTCGTGAGCCCGAGAACGTTCGGCGTGAGCATCAAACCAAGGGCTTCGTTCGGCGCAAAATCCAGTCGCTCAGATTCGATCACGTCGAATCGGAGGGACGCAAGCACCGCCACGTTGTCTGTCGGTCCGGCCACCAGCTCGAGCACGAGCGCGTCAGGGCTTTCCTTTGTCGCGCTGAGGTCCATCGTGGTCGCGTTTTCGCTGCTGGAAATTTCATCGAGAATGAGACCATCGGCGGCTCGAAAACGAGTGTCGTCGGGGAGAGGGAGCTCGCTTTGCACGGCTACCGTCAGGCGTCTCGGATCGGCTTCTCGAACGAGCGGCCCGTTCGGCTCCGGTTCGAGGATTTCCAAGACGGGCGCCGCGACGGCGACTTCGACGGGGGGCGCGGTGGCGCCCTCGTCGCTTACACACACCACTTCATGAACGCCCGCGTCCGCCAATTCAAACGATGTAGTTTTGTCATGGCTTTCCGTGCCGCAGCGAAATCCGCTGGGGGAGATGACTTTGGCGCCCGGAAGCACGCGGGCCGTCTCAGGCGCTTGGTTCGTGTCGCCGAGCGCCGCGACTGCACTTTCATTGGCGTCTTGGCCCGGAAGCTCGAGCTGGACCAAGTGCACGTTCATCGCATGCGCCGAGGATTGCGGGCTTTCGAATCCCTCGCCGTCAATGCTCGAGACGCGTGCGAAGTAGACCCCTTCGGGCAATCGGTGAATCTCGAAGCTCGTGACCGAGGAAGGCACTGTCGTCGCCACGACGACTTCGCCACCCTCGCGATCCTTGGCGATCTCGACGCGATACGACGTGGCTGCTTCGACCGAGCTCCACGCGCCACGTACCGTGCCTCCCTCCCTGCGAATGCCCGAAAAAACAAGCCCGAGCCCGCTGTCCCAACTGGGTGTTGGGGGCAGGGGCTTGGGCTTGCTCGGCCGCGGGGTACCCTTGCGCGCTTTGGAGCCGAAACCGGGTTTCACGCGGACCGCTTCGCCCGTCGTCACCGCGAACTGGGCCTCACCCCCTTCGTGGTTCGAGAGAAGGCTCGTGCCCTGATCGTCGACGCTGAGAACGGAGCTTCCTCCGTCGAGACCGGCCTGGGCCGTCGGCGTTTTGACCTCCAAACGAAACTCGCTCAGTCGGCTTCGAAGCGTGCCGCGCTCCAAGCTTGCTTCCGTGGTTTTGCGCCGAGCGTCGCGGTACACGCCTCCGTAGATGATGATCAGGGTGTTTTGCCTCATCTGCACGAGAGATCCGTCCTGAAATGTCACATCCGCAGACGCTCGCTCCAGCGTATTGACGCGCCATCCGCGGTAGAGCTCTTTGCCTCGCCTTGCGCGTTCCCAGTCGGGGTTTTGTGGCGCGCGCGCCTGCACGGTGCGCTGCACGTCGGTGAGCCTGGCGTCGGGGCCTTGTTCGAGCCGCGGCATGATCAGCACCTGGCCCGGCACCAAGCGGTGCGGAGTGGGGCCCATGTTCGGGTTGTGCTTGTGAATCAGATCCCAGCGTCGCTTGTCGCCGAAGAGGCGCTCGGCGATGCCGGCGCAGGTGTCCCCGGGCTGGATCCGGTATTCATAGGTCTCCGGAGGCTCCGCAGCCTGGGCGGCCGCCAGGGATTGAGTGCCGGCGACGATACCGAACATGGTCATGATTGCGATGAACCTAGGCAACGTTCCCTCCTTACCCCTTTCGGACC
>CAMYJN010000629.1 GCA_947258625.1 uncultured Polyangiaceae bacterium
GAGGGGCTTCCTACTCGCTGAGGTGGCCCGGGTGCAAGCCGGTCGGCCTAGAACGTGCCGCCAAACGAAAGGCCGGCCCCGCGCCTGGAGATCGAAGGCGCGACCCCCCAGCTGAACTCGTGCCCCGGCATTGGCCTCTTCCGCGTGTTGTATTCCTCCCAGGCCTTTTCGCTGGGGGCCTTGCGGAACGTCACGCCGAAGGTGGCGAAACCTACTGCGAAGAACACCGCGCCGACGACGTAGCCGGACGCACGGTCCGCGCCGCCCGCGCTGTCGGGAATCGGCGTGAAGGCGAGGACCAGGACCCCGGCCAACGCATGGGTGAGCGCGACCCAGCGCACCAAGAGGCGCTCGCTCTGGCGAGTCTCGTAGGAGGCCTGCAGCTCGCCCTCGAAGTGTGCGAGCTCGACGTCGGTGATGCCGTTTTTGCGCGCCTTCTCCCAGCGCTCTTGCCGTCGTCTTTCATGAACGATGCGGGTCGCGGCGAACACGCCCGCTGTCAGATCGGCCATGCCCAGCGTCATGAACATCACCCCAAGGCCGCGCGAGTATTGACTTCCTGGCGGGTCTTCGAAGAGGCGCCAGGCCGACAGACCGAGCAGAATCGAGCCGCCGGCAATCCCGGCCGCGGCCACGAACTTCTGCGTGGTGATCATTTCCTTTGCCGAGCTCGTTAGCAGCTCGTCTAAAATCTCCGCGTTGTATGCGAGAGCGTCACGGTCGAAGACGTTGGGCTCTTGCGTGATCACGTCGGCGCCAGCGTCGACGTTCGCGTCGCTGTCCTGGTTTTCGTCTTGCGCGGCTACCGTCGCCGGCAGGACAGAGAAGAGAAGCAACGCAAAAAATGGAATCGAGGCCGAGTTGTGTCGCATGGGCGTCGGCCCTGGATAGCAGTGAGGGTCTACCGCCGCCAACTTAGCGCTTGTTGCGGTTTTGTAGGAACTGCTTGTGAGCCCGGCTCAGCGAATCGTAAAAGCGCTGCGGGGCGGTCCGCTTGAGGCGCCAGGCCATCCGGCCCTCTCGCATCGGTTGAACGTAGAGCTTGCCATCGCGTACCGAATCGATGGCGGCCTTGGCCACGCCAGGCGCTTGCACTTTGGAGCGTTCCATCCAACGAATGACCTGGGCGTCTTCCTTCTTCGTCGTGGCCCCTCGCATCGCTCCGATGATGTTCGTTCGGAAGAAGGTGGGGCAGACAACCGAGACGTGGATGCCCTGAGATTTGTATTCGGCGTAGAGGGTTTCGCTCAAAGAGACCACGCCTGCCTTGGTGACGTTGTAGGCGGACATGCTCGGCGGCGCCAAGAGGCCAGCCGCGGAGGCAACATTCACGATGTAGCCGTGCCCCTGCGCACGCATCTTCGGAATCGCCGCTTGGCAGCCGTAGACCACGCCCCAAAGATTGATGTCGACGGCCCAGCGCCAGTCTTCGATCGAGATCTCTTCGAATGGACCACCGACGGCGACGCCAGCGTTGTTCGCGATCAGGTCGATGCCCCCGAGCCGAATCTCGGCCTCGTCGACCAAGGCAAACACCGCATCACGGTCGGTCACATCGCATCGAACCCCCTCGGATCGAACCCCTTTGGCCCGGACGAGCTCCGCAGTTTCTTCTGCAGACGACTGAACGATGTCTGAGACAAGCACGGAGGCGCCGCGCTCGGCGAGGTCGAGAGCCATCGCGCGGCCGAGGCCGCTTCCGGCTCCGGTGATGACCGCTCGAAGCGGTTTGGGGAAAGACATGGACGGAGGGAAGCCCCGAACCGGCTGTCCGTCAAGGCGCTTGCAAGATGCCCCGGCCATGGTGGAAGGTCGCAGCCGATGACCGATAGTCGAAAGCGGAGTTTCTGGGGCTGGGGCTGGGAGGACAAGTTCCCCGATACCGCGGCCCGCAAGGCGATGGGCGAGCATGCGCAGCTGATGTTGGGCTTTGCGCCGGAGCGTTGCGATGAGCCTCCATCACTCGACGCGATCGCGCTGCGCGCGCCGCGCATGGGCGTGCCGTCCACGCTCGAGGGCATACTCAGCGCCGATCGCGAAGCTCGGGTCCGGCATACCTACGGTCGGTCCTACCGCGATATTCTTCGCGGTTTTCGAGGCGACTTCGATTCCCCGCCCGACCTCGTTGCGACGCCGCGGACCGAAGAGGACATCCGCACCCTGCTCGACTGGGCATGCGACGCGAAGGTCGCGGTCATCCCCTTTGGTGGCGGGACCAGCGTCGTCGGAGGCGTGGAAGGCGACGTGGATGATCGCTACCGTGCGGTGGTGAGCCTCGACCTCGGGCAACTCGATCGCGTTCTCGACGTCGAGAGGAGCTCGATGTCGGCTCGCATTCAGGCGGGAGCGACCGGGCCGGCATTGGAATCGCAGCTTGCAGAGCACGGCCTGACCCTCCGCCACTTCCCGCAGTCGT
>CAMYJN010000630.1 GCA_947258625.1 uncultured Polyangiaceae bacterium
TCGCCAGCGGGCGCTCGCGGTCGCGATGGCGCAGGTCGGGGTCTGCATCTCGAAGAGCGCCGATGAAGAGCGCGAACGTTCGAACAAAACCGCGCTGCGTGAATTCGATTTGCCCGGGGAACTCTGCGAAAGCCTCAGCGCGTTGGGTATCGAAACGCTCGGCGATTTTCTCACCGTGCCTGCCGGAGAGCTTCTGAGCCGTTTTGGTGGGCGTGCAAGTGCATTTCACGACTCGTTTGCCGACGACATGCAGCTGCCAATTCAGCCACAGGTCTTCGACGAGCCGGCCCGCATCTCTTTTCAAGTCGATCCACCCGACAAAGATCAAACCCGTCTACTGTTTGCAATCAAAGGCGCCTTGCACTCCTTGCTGCATCAGGTGCGCGCACGCGGAGAATCCATCCAAGCTCTCGAGCTTTCACTCCATTTGGAACGTGCGCCCCTGCATCAAGAACAAATCGAGCCGGCCTCGCCGACCTTGGATCTGATGTTGTTGCTCGAGCTCATTCGTCTTCGACTTGGAGAGCGGAGCTTGCAGGGCGCCGTCGAAGAAGTGGAAGTCTTTGCAAAAACAGTTCGCGCACAGGCGGAGCAAGTTGCGCTTCCGGGTCATCAACCCCGTCGCGACATGAGAGCCGCACACCGTGCGCTCGACCGGGTCCGTGCAACGTACGGCGAACAGTCGGTGACCAAGGCACGCCTTCGCGAAGCGCACTTGCCGGAGGCCTCCTTTCTCTGGGAGCCCATTCAGCACGCACGACTCGGCGAGCAATCCGAGGCAGCGTCAATTTCATCCATGGTTCGAAGGGTTTACGCTCGCCCCAAGCCGCTTCCTCCACGTGTTCCAAAGGAGCCCCAGGCCGGTCCTTCGCTCGCGAAAAACCATGCGATCGAGCACATGTACGGGCCGTACCGCGTCAGCGGTGGCTGGTGGAAGCGCCTCGTCGAACGCGACTACTATTACGCAGAGACCGATCACGGCGACCTGCTCTGGCTCTTCTACGACCGTCCGAGAAGGCGCTGGTTCTTACACGGGGTGCTCGATTGAATGAGCACTTACGTTCCGTTGTGGGTCAAGAGCAACCACAGCTTTTTGGAAGGCGCATCCTTTCCCGAAGAGCTCGTCGAACGCGCACATGCGCTTGGTCTCCCCGCGGTTGCAATCACCGACCGCGACGGAGTGTACGGCCTGGTTCGCGCGCAGATTCGTGCCAAAGAGCTCGGAGTTCGCATCGTCACTGGAGCCCAACTCATGGTCGAGATCGAAGGGCATGCACAGCGCGTCGTGGCGCTCGCCAAGACGAGACGCGGCTATGCCGATCTCTGTAGAGTCTTGTCACTCGGGCATGCCCGCTGTGAAAAGGGCACTTCTCTCATTCACGGCGAAGAGCTCGCTCCACTTCAAGATTTGTTTTTTCTTGCTGCAAGCCCCGAAGCCTTACGTACCTTACATGCAAGTCATGGCCCTTCGTCGGTGTTTGCTCTTTGTGCTCGTCATCTGAGCGATCACGAGAAGCCGCAAGAGAAAGCCTTGCGCTCCGTCGCAAAAGAGCTTGCCGTGCAGACGGTAGGCGTCAATGAAGTCCTCTATCACGACAAGCTACGGCGCCCTCTGCAAGACATTCTAGCCTGTATTCGAGAGGGAAAAGTGCTTTCCGAGGCCGGACACACGATTTACGCAAACGCAGAGCACGACCTCAAACCCGCTCAGGAGCTCGACCGTCTCTTTACAGACGACCCTGCATGCCTTCGTCGTACGCTCGAGATCGCCGAGCAATGCACGTTTAGTCTCGACGATCTTCGTTATCGTTATCCCGAGGAGAATCTTCCTTCGGGGCACAGTGAGCAGGGCTGGCTGCGCGACCTCACGTTTCGTGGTGCGCGCACACGTTATCAAGGCAAAGTGCCTCCCGATGTTCGCACACAGATCGAACGTGAGCTTCAAATCATTCGCAGACTGGACTACGGCGGTTACTTCCTCACGATGTACGAGATTGTCCAGTACTGCCGTCAGCAAAACATCTTGTGTCAAGGGCGCGGCAGTGCGGCCAACAGCGCCGTGTGTTTTTGTCTGGGCATCACGGCAATCGATCCCGTGCGCATGGATTTGTTGTTCGAACGTTTCTTGAGCGTCGAGCGCGCCGAGCCTCCGGACATCGATCTCGACATCGAGCACGAGCGCCGCGAAGAAGTCATTCAACACGTTTACGAAAAGTACGGACGCCGCCACGCTGCGATGGTCGCAAACATCATTCGCTATCGCATTCGCTCCGCGGTCCGCGATGTAGGCAAGGTGCTTGGCTTAGCCCGAACGGATCTAGAAACCGCGACACGACTGCTGAGGCATCGCGACGACACCTTCAACCCCGAGCTCCTTCGTGAGGCAGGCCTCGACAAGGACGCGCCGGCCACCC
>CAMYJN010000631.1 GCA_947258625.1 uncultured Polyangiaceae bacterium
GTCGGCCCCGACCGACTCCGATTCGACTACAGCGGCACCCGCCCTCTCGAAGCGGGCGAAATTCAACAAATCGAAGATCTCGTCAATGCCTGCGTCCTCGAGAATACCGAGATTACGACCGACGCGCTGTCGATGGACGAGGCCAAAGCGCGGGGTGCGATCGGCATTTTCGAAGAGAAGTACGGCGAAGTGGTTCGCATGCTCACCATCGGCCCCTCGCTCGAGCTTTGCGGTGGCACGCATGCGCGGCGCACCGGTGACATTGGGCTCTTCAAAGTGCTTTCCGAGACGGGCCTCGCGGCCGGCGTTCGCCGCATCGAGGCAAGCACGGGCTTGAACGCACTTGGCCATCTCCGGCGCGTGGAGTCCGAGCTCACGGGTGCAGCATCCTTGCTCAAATCGCCAGCGTCGCAGCTTCGCGACAGAGTCGAGCGTCTCCTCGAGCAGCAAAAGGAATCCCAGCGCGAGATCGACCGGCTCAAGCGCTCCTTGATGTCCGGGGACAGTGCAGACCTTTCCGCCGACGCCCGTGAAATCGACGGCGCGAGGGTGCTAGGCGCGACGGTCGAGCTCGGCGACGCCGGCGCCCTACGTGAAATGGCCGATCAACTGCGAGACAAGTTAGCCCCTGCGGTCGTCCTGCTCGGTTCTCCCACCAAGGATGGAAAGAAGGCGCTGCTCGTCTGTAGCGTCTCGAAGGATTTGGTCGGTCGATTCCGGGCGGGGGACATCGTCAAGGCAGCCGCTGGCATCGTCGGCGGAAACGGCGGCGGGCGCCCCGACTTCGCGCAGGCCGGAGGACCGGACCCAAGCAAGCTCGAGGAAGCGGTCCACGCGGTGTACGACATCGCGGGAGCCGGCTAGGTGTCCGCCAAGTCCAGGGCCATCGGCACCGTTCTGAACGCCTATCTCAGCTCGCGGCCTGCAAAGCACGCACTCTACACGGTCGGCCGGGTGCTACGAGGCGGACGCAGGCGCGCGCGCTTCTACTATCGGGCCGACGATCCGTACAGCCACCTCTTGGCGCAGGTCGCCCCGCGCCTCGCCGGCGCGTATGGCCTCGAAATCGAAATCATTCCCGTCGCTGCGCCCGGGGTCGGGGCCAATCCGGCCCCAGAGATGTTGCTCGAGCATGCGATTTCCGACGCTGCGCTTCTCGCAGAAAGTTACGGGCTCAGCTTCCCTCGCGATGCGACGCCGCCGTCCGAGGATCGCGTTCGGAGGGCGCATGCCGTGATGCTCGAACGCCGCACCAGCGAACAACAGCTGCAAGTCGCCGCCGAACTCGGCGAAGCGGTCTGGCGGGACGACGGATCGGCGCTGGCCGCGATCGTCGAGCGCTACGGAAGTGTCTCGGGGGAGGAAGTCCGACCGGCGCTCGAGGCGAACTATGCCGCGCTCGAACGCGCCGGGCACTACCAGCCGGGAATGATCTACTACGGGGGCGACTGGTACTGGGGAATCGACCGACTTCACTTCCTCGAAGAAAGGCTCCAACGCGAGGGGCTCCAAGGGCGTCTCGATCTCAGCTCGGGCCCCTCGCCGGCGCTGGCGTCGATGATTCATTCTTCTGATTCGAATCCGCTTCGCCTCGAGGTCTTCGTTTCGTTCCGCAGCCCCTATTCGTACTTGTCGATTCCTCAGCTCAGGGATTTGCGGGACCGCCATGGCCTCGAGATCAACGTCAGGCCCGTGCTGCCGATGGTGATGCGAGGCCTTCCGGTGCCGACGGCGAAGCGGCTCTACATCGTGCACGACGCCAAGCGCGAGGCGGATCGTTTGGGGATCCCGTTTGGTCACGTCTGCGATCCCTTGGGCCAGGGGATCGGCCATTGCATGGCGGTCTTCTTTGGCTGCGCGATCGGCAAGGGGCTCGAGCTCGAGTTCCCGGCCTCCGTGATGCGCGGCATTTGGTCCGAGGCTCGGGACGTCGGTCACCTTCCGGACCTCGTGTTTCTCGCGGAGCGGGCCGGGATCAGCGAAGCCGAGGTGAGGGCCGCCATCGAGGACAGCAGCTGGAAAGAGCCGGCCAAGGCCAATCGCGAAGCGCTGACCGGCATGGGGCTCTGGGGTGTGCCTTCCCTTCGAATCGGCTCCTATTCCAGCTGGGGGCAGGACCGGATCCCGGCGCTCGCGGCCGAAATCACTCGGGTTTCTCAACCGGCCTGAGCGACTTCTACAGTGAAAGACTTTACGACGCCCCTTTTTCCTGTGACATTGATCACGTGAGCGTTCCCGAAGAGAAGCTGGCTGGGGTGGACCAGGCTCTCGAAGACCTGGGCAAGAGTGACGCCGAGGTGACCGAGGTTCGAAGTCGCTTCAGGAGCACGAACGCCGTCGATTTGAAATCGGTGGATGGCGAGCTCGGCATGCTCTCGGCGGAGTTTTCGTTCGACGGCGAGTCGACCGAC
>CAMYJN010000632.1 GCA_947258625.1 uncultured Polyangiaceae bacterium
TTCAGGATCTGCAGAAGAATCTGGCGCGGGACACCGTCGAGCTTCGCGGTGAAATGCGTCCGCAGCGCTTCGCGACCGTCCATCGGGACGCGCTCCTCTTCGACCAGCTCTCGCTCGGTGAAGCCGATCATCAAGTGGTTTCGGAGCGCTGTGAGCGGGATGTCCAGCGTAGGGTCACAGTCGGAGTCGACATGAATGACGGCCTCTTTGGAGGCGCTGTGCCAGGCCAGGTCGTTTTGCCGGTCGACTGTGACAGCTGCCCAGCCTTCGCCGACCGGGCCGATTCGATAGGAGGTCTCCACACCCCGGTAGACTCCGTTTTGGAGCGTGCCGGTGGTGGCACAGCCTATCGCTGCCGGGCTCATCAAGAGCCAGATTGCCAGCCGCCGCCTCACTGCGGCGGACTCTAGCAGGCCGGGCATTCTTGTCGATTTGGGCTTTTCGTACCCCAGGCGGGCCGGGCCCGTTTTCGTTCGCTAGACTGTAGGGACTGTGAGTTGGGGGGCTCAACCAGAACAGTCGACACAGATTCGCGGCCTCGCGACCTTGGACCGGCTCGTCGTGGAGGGGCAACTGCCGCCCGACCGGTACGACGAGGTGGTCATCCATGCGCAGCGGACGCAGTCGACCGCCGAGGAAGCGATTCTGCAACTCGGTCTGATGAGCGAAGCGGCGCTCCTCAAGTACATCGCGGGCATTTTCAAAACCCGATTCGTGAGCTCCGAGCGGCTGGCCAAGGCGGCTATCGATCTCGAGCTGCTCCAGAAAGTGCCGCGCAAGCTCGCCAAGCGGCTGACCGCCTTCCCGATCTTGTACGACGCGAAGAGCCGGATGGTTTCGGTCGTCGCCGCAGACATGACGGACGAGGATGTGCGACAGCAAATGACGTTCGCTACCGGTGCGCGAGGCGTCCACGTCTACGTGGCGCGGGAAGCCGCCATTCGCGCGGCGATCGCCAAGCATTACGACCAGGACAACCGGCCGTTCGAGATGCTGTTGAGCGGCGCCTCGTCGCGTGAGGTCCGCTCGTCGCGGGATTCCGATCCCGTACCCGGATGGGGTCAGGTCTTCGAGGACAAAGACGGGCTTCTGGTCCGTCGTCGCAGGAAGCAGTCACTCGAAGGGGAGCAGCCCGCCAACGATCAGCTGATCGAATACGACGTCGACGAGCCGTCGCCGGAGACGCAGCCGAGGATTTCAGCAGGTCACACGCTCATCGAGCAACTGTCGGCGCCTGAGGAGGGCGGCGACCTTGCAGTCGACCCTGAGGTCTACCTCGAAACTCTGAGCGTGCTCGTGACGCTGATGGAGCAGCTCAATCCCGATCGCGGTGCGCACTCGATGAGAGTTGCGCGGATGTGTCAGCAAGTGTGTGAGCGGATTCGGCTCAGCAAGGCGCAGGTCCAAGGCATCTTAGTTGCAGCGTACCTGCACGACGTAGGCGTTTCGACCAATTCGCACTCCACGTCCTTCGATGTCGCGCACGACGAGAGCAAACACGAGATCGCGCGCCGATTCTACAGCGCGCCGCTTCGAATCCTGGAGTCCGTCGACCTTCCCAAGACAGCGGTCGATGCCCTTCGGCACCGCTTCGAGCGCTTTGACGGCAAGGGTTTCCCGGAACGCCTGAGTGGAAAGGAGATCCCCCTCGGCGCGCGGATTCTTGCCGTTGCAGAAAGCTACATCGATCTCACACAGAGCAAAGCCAACGGGCTCGGGCGGCGCGTCTCCGCAGAGGAAGCCTGCGACGCGCTGGAGCCTTACAAGGGAACGAGCTTCGACCCGGCAGTCGTCGATTGGTTGCGTCACATCGTCCTCGACAACGGGCTCAACACGCAAATTACGTCAGCGCGCCATCGCATCCTCATCGTCGACCCGGACCCGGAAGAGACTTCGGTTCTCGAAGTCCAGTTCGCCGGTCAGGGTTACGACGTCAGCATCGAACGATCGATCAAAGGTGCGCTAAATTGTTTGAACACCGACGCGTACGACGTTGTAGTGAGCGAAGTAAATCTAGCGGACGGTCAAGGTTTCGAGCTTCTCGAGCTGATGCGCAAGAACGCCCATACCCAGACACCGTTGATGTTCGTCACGTCCGAACGCGCTCAGTCTTCGGTCAATCGCGGGCTCGAGCTGGGCGCGGCGGACTATGTGGTGAAGCCCACGTCGGCCGCAGTGATTGCGGCCAAGGCAGGTCGAATGATCGCGAACAGCCAGGCGCAGAAGCCTGGCGGGCGCGGCGTCTCCGGCTCGCTCCAGGAAATGGCGCTCCCCGACTTGATTCAGATCATCGCCAATGGTCGAAAGAATGGGATCCTGAAGGTTCGCAACGGCGCTTCGCAGGGTGAGCTGATGTTCCAGGACGGCTCGATTCACGACGCGCGCTTCGGCGAGCTTTCAGGGGCTGAG
>CAMYJN010000633.1 GCA_947258625.1 uncultured Polyangiaceae bacterium
AGATGACCTGTATCCCGGAGTATATGGTCAAGGGCGCACATCTGCTCGGTGACATGATCGAAGCCATACGAATCCCCGACGCCTGGGCCAAGGAGGTCTTGCAGATGCCGGCTGAGCAGTTTGTTCTGGAACCGTTAGCCATCGTGACTTCTGCAGCCCCGGTGGTGAAGGCCCTCGCGATGATGGAGCAGTTCAACAGCAGTTATGCCTTCGTCGTCGATGCGGGCGAGTACAAGGGGATCGTCACCCGCATGGGGATCGCATCGCTGATGCTCAAGGTGCGAGAACGCTGAGCCGTGGACGTCGCAGCCACTTCCCTCGATACGAACATGTACATCGCGGCAGGCATTCTGTTGGCCGCGTACGCGCTCATCTTCAGTGAGGTTTTGCACCGCGCAAGTGCCGCCATCATCGGCGCGGTCGTCATGATCGGCGTCGGCATGGCGCGGGGCTTCTATTCCCAGGAAGCCGCCTTGGCAGCGATCGACGCCAACACGATTCTCCTGCTCCTTGGCATGATGCTGGTGGTGGCGATGCTGCGCCCGACGGGCGCCTTCGAGTATGCCGCGGTCCGGCTAACCAAGCTCGCAGGCGGAAGGCCAATGCTGCTGATGGTCTACTTGGGTCTCGCGGTGAGCGTAATCAGCATGTTCCTCGACAACGTCACCACGATCATCATGTTCGCGCCGCTCACGGTGCTCATCACGCGCATGCTCAAGCTGAACCCCATGCCTTACCTCGTGGCTGAGGCGATGCTCTCCAACATCGGAGGCGCGGCGACCCTGGTCGGCGATCCCCCCAACATCATGATCGGCAGCGCCGCCGGCATTAGTTTCAACGAGTTCCTCTTACACATGGGCTGGCCCATTGCCGTGGTCTGGGTCTGCGCGACGGGGCTGTTGATGCTGCTTTTTCGAGAGCAATTGGCCAGCGATCGGGTCGTCAAGCCCATCGACCTGGATGAAGGACGCGCGATCCGAAGCCGTCCAGGCTTGAAGCGAATTCTCCTCGCGCTGGGCCTCATCATCGTGTTGTTCTTCACCCATCACCGCCTGCACATGTACCCGGCCTTTGCCGCATTCATCGGCTTGGCGCTTGCTCTGGTGCTGCTGCGACCGACGCCGGACAAACTCTTCCGCGAGGTGAACTGGTCGATACTCGCTTTCTTTTCCGGCCTGTTCATCATCGTGGGCGGCGTAGAAGGATCCGGACTGCTCGATCTCGTCGGCTACAAGCTCGCGGGCCTCGCCAAAGCGCCAGGCGAGCTGCTGTTCGCCGCCTTGCTCCTCATGTGGATTTCCGCTGCGCTGAGCGCCGTGGTGGACAACATCCCGTTCACGGTCGCCATGATCCCCATCATCGGTGGCCTCGAATCCCAGGGCGTCAATATCACGCCGCTCTGGTGGGCCTTGGCTTTTGGCGTCGCCCTGGGTGGCAATGGTACCCACATCGCAGCCACCGCAAACATCATCGTCGTCACCGAGTCGGAGAACTGCGGTATTCCAGGGGCCCGGGTGACGCCCCGCAGCTGGATGCGGTTGGGCTTGCCCGTGACCTTCCTGAGCCTGGTCGTGGCCAGTCTCTTGTACGCCAGTTTCTTCGATTTCTTTTTGTGAACGTGGCGAGGCCTCGGTCGCTAGGCCGGCCCTGCCCGGCCTGGCTGAACACCTGAGCGCCCGGTGCCGCGTCCGCGTTGTTATGTTATTGAAATTACATGGGGGCACCCGCGGTATTTCCGTTCCGCACCAAGCTGACGGTCCTCGGCGCACTGCTCACGATCGTGCCGCTGACGGCGCTGGGGTACGCCTTGATGAGTAAGGCAAGCGAGACCGTGCGCACGATGACCCGGGAGTACCAGCTTTCGGTGGCTGGCGATTTGTCCCGGACGATCGAATCAGAGCTCGGCGAAGCGGAGAACGGTCTCGAAGCGGTCGGGCGCGTCTTGACGAACATCGACCTTCCCGAGTCCGTTGCGATTCAGCTCGCGATCAATCTCGTCGCAGCGCATGAAGCGATCGACCACGTCGGCGTCTACGCGCTCAACGGCGAATTGGTGGATGTGATTCGCGAAGCGTCAGCACAAGACGTCGAACCGCCGGAGCGGCTCTCCGACGGCATCCGTGAGGCGGCCGCAGCTGAAAACGTGGTCACCGGTGCTGCGGTCCCAGGCAAAACAGGCCCCCGAGTCTTGCTGGTGCTCCCCATTCGCAGTGCAGACGTGGTGACGGGCTTCGTCGGGAGCTTGGTCTCGCTTCGGCGCGTGCAGCAACGGGTCGAGCAGCTTTCGATCGAGCGCTTCGAGGGGCTACCCGGGTCGCTCTTCGTCATCGACGACGACATGCGCATCCTCGCGCACTCTCGCGTGGATCAGTCACGGGAGCTTGCCTCGGCGCGCGGCGCAGGCG
>CAMYJN010000634.1 GCA_947258625.1 uncultured Polyangiaceae bacterium
CGCTCAGGTTTTGAAAAAGGATAGGGAGATGAAGCGATTCGCTTTCTTACTTTGGCTTTTCACCCTTGCCGCCGGCTGCATCGTCGAGGACAGGCCCATCACCCCGCCCGACGACGGCGGCGTCGACGCCGGACCGGACGCCGGCGTGTGCGGCAGCGTTACCTGCCCCGCAGACCAACCCGTCTGCATCGACGAGCTCGAATGCGTGCAGTGCACCGCCGACGAAGATGAGTACTGCACGGAACGCGGCCTCGTCTGCGACATCGAGTTGTCAGACTGCGGCACGGGTTGCTCCCGCGACGACGACTGCACCGATCCCAAGGCGGCGCGTTGTGGCGCAAACGTGTGCAAGCCGTGCACCGAAGACGGACAGTGCGACGGAATCGATGGCGTCGGCGATGCCAAGAACGCATGCTTCGATGGGGAATGCGTGGACTGCACCCCAGCCAGCGAAGACGACACATGCCCGTCCAATACTACGTGCAACCCCGCAACGAGGGAATGCACCGGTATTCGGGTGGGCGCCCTCGATATCTGCGAAGAGTGCGTCGCCGACAACCAGTGCGGTGATGGGGAGGAGGCGTCGGATGTACACCGGTGTGTGCAGATGTTCGATGACGGAGGCCGGTACCCCAACGGGAATGCCGGCTACTGCTTGAAGGTGTTCTCCCCAGGCGGATGTGAACAACCCTACGCGATCAGAATATCCGACAGGGAAAGTTTGTCCGGCGATCCGGTAGAGAGCTACTGCGGGATCAAGGAGACGTTGGCGACGTGTCCGGCAGTTCGTGCCCTCAAGGAGAACCAAACATGCCTCGGCGGAGACGATAGCGAGTGCCCGAAGAGCGGGCTCTGTCGGAATGTCGAAGGACTCCCAACTCGTTGTACCTACTTGTGCGACGCCGACCAAGAATGCCTGGACGCCGGCAGCGATCCGCAGAGCCCCACCCCCGGTTCCACCTGCGACTCCTCTGGCACCGGCGGCGCCGGCGGCGCCGGCGGCGCCAGTGGCAAGTACTGCGGCGGCTGACTACTGCCGCGTAAGCCCGATGGATGTCATCTGGATCGTCGCATCACTGACGATACTATCAGCGGCCGACGACGCGGGGACGCCAGGCTTGGTCGCAAGTGTCTGCAATCGTCTCTTAAATCTAGTTTGCCGAACAAAAAATCGCGTCGCTGAGCCGTTGTTCAGTCAGGACAGGCGCTGATTTCTGTATACTAGCTCACCCGTTTGTCTCACCTCCCCTTACCCCTGTGTTGCTTTCATGACACCTTCCAATCCCGTTAGCTGCCCGATCGCGATCATCGGCCTGGGCTGTCGATACCCGGATGCGCGAAACCCTCGCGAGCTCTGGGAAAACGTGCTCACGCAGCGCCAGAGCTTTCGACGAATGCCGGACGAGCGCCTCCCACTCTCGGAGTATGGCGACTCCGACAAGAACGCGCCGGACAAGACCTACTTGGAGCGCGCTGCGGTCATCGACGGCTTCGAATTCGACTGGGCGCGCCGCCGAATTCCAAAACAGGTTTACGAACAAACGGACATCACGCATTGGCTTGCGCTGGACGTCGCGCTGCAAGCGGTGCTCGACGCAGGGTACGAGGCGAGTGAGCTTCCGCGCGACCGAACCGGCGTCGTGATAGGGAACACGCTGACCGGGGAGCAACAGCGCGCATACCTCCTCCGCGGACGCTGGCCCTTCGTTCAAAAGACCATCCGCGCCGCGGGTATCAAGAAGGGGCTCGACGGCGCCACCCTCGAAGAGCTCGTCGCCGAAACCGAAAAGATCTTCAAGTCGTTCTTCCCGGCTCCGAACGAAGACACGCTCGCCGGCGCCCTCTCCAACACGATCGCGGGACGCATCTGCAACTACATGGATCTCCGCGGCGGGGGCTACACGGTCGACGGTGCTTGCGCCTCATCACTCCTCTCGGTGGCAACGGCGGCAAACGCTTTGTGCGCGGGCGACATCGACGTCGCGCTGGCTGGGGGCGTCGACGTGAGCCTGGACGCGTTCGAGATCGTTGGGTTTGCGAAGGTTGGCGCGCTTTCCGATTCAGACATGAAAGTCTACGACCGCGCTGGCAACGGATTCTTGCCCGGCGAGGGCTGCGGCTTCATCGTGATGAAGCGACTGGACGATGCCAAGCGTGACGGTGATTACGTCTATGCCGCGCTCAACGGATGGGGTGTCTCGTCTGACGGAAAAGGCGGCATCACCGCGCCAACGGTCGACGGTCAAGCCCTGGCCTTGCGACGCGCGTACGACCGTGCGGGCTACTCCGCCCACGAGCTCGACTTCGTCGAGGGGCACGGGACGGGGACCTCGGTTGGCGATCCCGTCGAGCTCTCTGCGATCTCCAACACGATCGATTCGTTCGGCGAAGCGAAGCCGC
>CAMYJN010000635.1 GCA_947258625.1 uncultured Polyangiaceae bacterium
ATCGCGTCAGCGTCGTCACCGGTGCGGCGATTCCGCTCACCTTGATGTTTGCGAAGGACGTCAATCCCTGGGGAGTCATACCGCTGTTGGTCCGCATCGGCGTCGAGATCAACGCGGCTCCCAAGGTGGCACCGTTTTTCCTCTTTGAGCTCGGTCCAGGCATCGGAGTCGGCGAGGGAGGTTCCGACGTCGACTTTGCCTTCCGCATCTGGGTCGGCACCGCCTTCTGGTCCGTGCTCGGCAACTAATGGATTCGCGCGGGCATGAGACTTACCCTCCTAGACGACAGCTCGGCGGCGCGGCGAGGCTGCACTCATGGTGGACCGGCGCGCGGAGCCGGGAAGATGTGATGAAGGGCTCCGTTGGATTTGGTTTGAGCGTCTTGGGTGTGCTCGCGTTTGCGCTTGTGCTCAGTCACGGCTGCGAACCGGACGGCGGCGATGCCGACCCGTGCGCAGGGCAGGCCTGTAGCGATGGCAACCAGTGCACATCCGACGAGTGTACCAATGGTCGATGCAGCAACCCAGCGGTCGCAAACGGCACTCCATGTGATGCGGATGGGGAGGATGGCAGCTGCCAGGACGGCCTATGTCTACCGGCTTCACCCTCCGCCGAGGAGGGCCTCTACGCCTTTCTCGCGGAGCAGCAGGATCCGGCCACCGGCCTGCTGGAAGGGTTTGTGCGGCACCCCGACCTGCCGCCCGACTTCCTCGCGTTCCTCGATGCGCGACCCTCGTTCACCTACGACAACGCCCTGGCCGCACTCGCCTGGCTGGCGCGGGGCGAGCCTGACGACGTCGACCGTGCCACGCGCGTGCTCGATGCGCTGTTGGCACTGCAGCGCAACGACGGCGCCCTGCCCGACTCTGCCAACGCGGTCACCGGCGCGCCCCTGGCCACCACCACCGGCACCGGCAACCAGGCGTGGGCGATCCTCGCGTTCCTCGGCGCCTGGGAGGTCACGGCCCAAGAGCGCTGGCTCCTCGCGGCCGAGCGCGTGGCCGCTTTCCTCCTCGATCCCGCCCAGGAGCTCGCAAATCCCGCAGGCTTCGGCGGCCTTCGCTTGTCGCCTGCGCTTACCGGCGTCTCCACCGAGAACAACCTCGACGTCTACGCCGCCTTCGTGCGCCTGGCCGACGCCCTGCCCACCTCCGCGGGTCGGCTCACCGCGGCCGAGGTCCGCGAGGCCGGGCACGATGCCCGCATCTTGTGTGAGTCCCAGTTCGACCCCGTCACCGGCGCGATGTTCGCCGGCACCGACGGAACGGGCGTCATTACCTTTCGGGCCGTCGTGCCGCTCGACACCCAGAGCTGGTCGGTGCTGGCCCTTGGCCGGAGCAAGTGGGACCGCAGCTATGCGTGGGCCCGGCGCGAGGTCCCCGAGGGGCTCTGGGTCATCGACGAGGCGTGTGCGGGCGCCGAACCGGAGCTCGCGATCGAGGGGCCCTCGTTCTCTGACGCGTTCACCGAAGACGTGTGGACCGAAGGCCTGGCCCAGATGCGGGTGGCGGCGCGGGCCCTGGGCGACGACGACACAGACGCGCGCGCCGCGGCGGTGCTCGGGGATCTCCAGCGAGCCGCTCCCAACGCTGACGGGCAGGGTCTGGTGGCCGCCTGCTCGGAGGTCGAGACCGGGTTCGAGTCGAGCTACTTCAACGCACTCGCCGTGGCCCCCACCGCCTGGGCTGCCCTGGGCTCGCGGGGCCTCGACCCGTTTTGGTTTCGCGGGATCGACGACGATGCGCACCCCGCCGCAAGCCTGCCGACCGTGAGCCTCACTCCGCCGCCCGACCTGCAGTACGAATGCACGGGCACACAGCCCTGCCGGTTCACGGCCACGGGCACCAGCAACGGGGTCGTCGGCACCGCCCACCGCGTCTACCTACTGGTGGAGCCCACCTCTCCTGCTCCCTTGGGCCGTTTCTTTACACAGGCGGTGCCCGCCGCGGTGGCCGCGGACGGCACCTGGACCGTTCGGGGCCAGTTGGGCGACGACGTCTCCGCGGTGGAGCCGGGCGATGGCATGCGCCTCGTCGCCCTCGTGGTGGAGGGAGCCGCGCCGCCTTTGCAGCTGGAAGTCGTCACGCAGCGCACGGTTCCGAACCTGATCACCGTGTCGGGCTTGCTCGACGCGAGCGTGCGCTGAGGTCGCGCGTCAGCCCACTGGTCGCATGGTCTAGAGTGCATACGCGCAAGCTGTTCACGCTCGCGCGACGCGATCGCTTTCTTGGTCGTCTTCGCATTGACGAACACGAGCGCGAGGGATAGTGCTCGCTAATGCGGACATCAATCATCATGCTATCCATAATGTCTCTCGCTGCTTTCATCGGAGGTTGCGGCGACGGGTCCTCGAACAACGGCACGGGTGAATGTGCGCCCGCGGCGTTCGATATCGCCG
>CAMYJN010000636.1 GCA_947258625.1 uncultured Polyangiaceae bacterium
GGTCTCATTGCCCTGATTCAGCCCAAGATCAACATCATCAGCGCTGCTGCACTCGCGATCCTCGCAGGCATGGCCATCGACTTCGGCATTCATCTCTTGATGCACTACCAGTCCGCACGCTCCGAAGGTTTGAGCGCAGCGGCCGCAGCCAAGGCAAGCGTTCAAGAGCTCTGGGTCTCACTCCTGGTTGCCGGTGTCACCACGGCGTGCGGATTCGGCGCTTTGTCGATGACGGATTTTCAGGGTTTCTCACAGATGGGTTGGATGGCCTCGCTTGGAATCATCGTGACCTTGTTTTGGACCCTTGCCGTGTTCCCGAGCATGGTCCGCTTGGTCCCAGGCAGCGCCAAGCGCAATCGGCAACCGGCGGCAAAACAGTGGAGCGCCCGGGGCTTCGCCTGGTTCGTTCTGCTGCTAGGCCTGCTGGCGATTCCCTTTGCCTTGCAAATCGGTTTCGAGCCCAACCTGGGCAAGCTGCAACCCAAGGGCGCCAACCACGGCATGGACGACTCGATGATGCGCGCGCGCGGCAACATCAACGCACTCTACGTCGGCGAGTCGCCCGAGTCAGTGAATGCGGCGATCGGCGACGAGCTGATGACGGTAGGGGCCGTCGAAGCGATGGGCGCCGAGCCGATCGTGGTCTCGGCGCAGGTCATCTTCCCCGAAGACTCGGATGAAAAGACTGAAATCCTGACGAAGCTAAAGGCCACCCTGGTGCGAGCGCGGGAAAAAGCGATCGAGCGCGAAGACAGCGAGCTCCTCGAAGAGCTCGATGAGCTCGAACCCTGGGTCGACATCGAGGGCCCGCCGCAACCCGACCAGATCCCACAGTGGCTCGCGGCAACGCTAGTCCTCAAGGACGGCTCGATCGGAAAGAGCGGCATCATCTACGTACCACTGAGGGGCTCGAATGCCGAAGCGATGGAGCGGCTGGCAGCGTGGCTCGATCAACTGCGCGCAGCCCATCCTGATGTGACCTTCGCCTCGGCGGCGGCGCTGCTCGGGGAGGTCACCCCTGCTCTGATCGCCGACTCGCCTTGGATTCTTGCGCTCGTATTCCTTGGGTTGATCACTGCAACGGCGATCGCGAGCCGGTCCATCGGTGTTACGCGCGACGTGTTCTTGGCGACGGCATTGTCGACCGTTTTTTTTGCCGCAACGCTGACTCTGTTCGGAATCGACCTCCACCTCTACAACCTGCTCGCGGTACCGGTCGTGGTCGGCCTGGCCGTCGACGGGGCGGTGCACGTCCGCTGGGCGAACGACTACGACAGCCCGCGGCAGCAATACGCGACCTACAAGGCCGTCGCTGCATCGACCCTGACCTCGATGGTTGCGTTTGGCGCTTTGATGACCGCCGACAGCCCGGGTCTACGTTCGCTCGGGCAGGTCGGGGTGATCGGCCTCGGGATCTCGCTGGCGGTGAACCTGATCTGGCTACGCGCCTGGTGCCTGCCCAAGCAGCCAGCGGAGGCCTGAGGGCATGTGCGGCATCGCGGGCATGCTGGCATCAAACCCCGCGGGGTCCCCGAACGTCGAAGCGGTTCGGCGCATGTGCGACGCGATGGTGCATCGCGGCCCCGATGATCACGGATACCTAGCCGACGGCGCCTGCGCGCTCGGTCATCGCCGACTGTCGATCATCGACCTGCGACCCGAAGGCGCTCAACCGATGACCAACGAGGATGGCTCGGTCGCAATCGTGGTCAACGGTGAGATCTACAACTTCCAAGCGCTGCGGCGCGAGCTCGAAGCCAAGGGTCACCGTTTCAAATCACGCTCGGACTCCGAAGTCATCGTTCATCTTTACGAAGAAGAGGGCGTGGCCTTCCTCGATCGCCTGCGCGGGATGTTTGCGATCGCGCTTTGGGATGCGCAACGGCGGCGCCTGGTCCTCGCGCGCGATCGCTTCGGGAAGAAACCTCTTTTTTATCATGCGGGGCCCGAGGGACTGGTGTTCGCATCGGAGCTGGGGGCGCTCGCCGAATCCAATCACTTCGAGCGACGCCCCAACATCGAGGCGATCGACTCGTTCCTCTGCCTGCAGTACGTGCCCTCCCCTTGGACGGCGTTCGAAGGCGTCCAGAAGCTGCCACCCGGCTGTCGGCTCGTCTGCGAGAACGGACAAATCGGAGAGCCGGAGCGTTACTTCGAGCTTCGCTTCGACCAGCCAATGAGCGGATCGCTCCCCGAGCTCACCGAGCGGCTGCATGCACAGATCGAAGACGCGGTCCGGGTTCGCATGGTCTCGGACGTCCCGCTTGGTGCGTTCCTTTCAGGCGGTGTTGACTCTTCGCTGATCGTCGCAATGATGGCAAAGCACTCCGCGCAGCCGGTGAAGACCTTCGCGGTCGGCTTCACGAGCAAAGACTTCAGCGAGCTTCCGTACG
>CAMYJN010000637.1 GCA_947258625.1 uncultured Polyangiaceae bacterium
GCAATGGGGCTCATGCAGCTGATGCCGAAGACCGCGCGCTCGATGGGCGTGTCGGACCCCTTTGACGCGCGCCAGAACATCCTCGGCGGCGCGCGTTACCTGCGGATCCTGGCCAACCGATTCAAGGGGGATCTGGTGTTGACGGTTGCGGCCTACAACGCTGGAGAGGGCGCGGTCGAGAAGCACAACGGAATCCCGCCCTACAAAGAGACGCAGCGCTATGTTCGCCGCGTCCTCAAGCACTACTACGCCTACCGAGGCGGAAGCGCACCATAGCCGATGGCTCTCACGCTCATCATCGCAGTCCTCGTAGGCGCGGCGGCTCCCTTCGTTCGAGCTTGGATCTGGGGCGTTCCGTTTGGTCTTTTGTCGATCGCCACGGTGCTCAGGTCGTTTTTTGGCTCGGCGCTGACTGTGCTGGTGATCGGCGTTGTGGCTTTCTTTGCGCTCCGCGTGACAGCCATCGATCCAGCGCAGATCAACTGGCTTGCCGGCTCGATCGGCGGCCTGGCCGCCCTGCTCTTGCTGATCCTCTCCGCACGGCGGCTCAGCGACGTTCGCGGACTCTCGATCCTCTGCCAGCGCTTGCAGGAAGAGGATGCGAGGTCGCAAGCGGCTGCGGCACTCGACCGGCTTCTCGACCGGCAGCGCCGCAGAGACGAGCAGCGCCATGTCGCTCTGGTGCTCATGGCGACCGGACCGCTGACTCAGGCCGGCATGTGGGCAAAGGCGCGCGAGCAGTTGCAAGGCCTGGACGGGATCGCGCTCTCTGAGCCACAGGCGGTTTTGCGCGACCAGGCTCTAGCTACCTGCGAGCTTCAGTTTGACGACCCAGAGGCGGCACAGCGCGCGATCGATCGGATTCGGCGGCCGACCGAAGACTCGATCGAGGTCTGGTTGGTCGCCATGGAGGCTCTGCTGATGGCCGTCAGGGGTGAGTCGGAAAAGGCGCTCGCGCACCTCGGCGGACAGAACACAGACGACAATCCCTCGCTGCGCGCATCGCATCGTTTGGTGCACGCGCACATCCTGGCGAAACGCGGTCGTACCGAGGACGCGCTCGAAGAGCTGCGTTTGCTCCAACAGGAGGCGGGGAGCACTGGGCTCGAGCGCGTCGCCTTGCCACGCGGGCCAGCGAGCCCACTGGCTGAGCAATTGTTGAACGAAACCGATCAGTCGGATTGAAAGATCACCTGCTGGGTCGGGTCGTCGTCATAGAACTGCGTGAAGCGGTCAAACGTCACGGCGCCGAAGGTGTTGACGACGATGGCAAAGACCGCGCAGCAGAGAAACCCTACGCCGAACCGGCGGCCGCTCAGCGCGACCAGCACGAAGAGAAGCGGTAGATAGTCGAGCGAAAATCGGTAACCGAACTGAATCCAACCGGTGTTCTGGTAGAGCAGTGTGCAAATCGCGGTGGGCACAATGCCCGCCCAAAGCGCGAGGGTCGTCGCGTCGAGCTTCTTCGGCCATAGGCTCCAGAGCAAGTTCGGGCTGCTGAACCAAAGGGCCAGCCCGTGCCGGCCGATGCGTACGAAGGGGCTCGTGGACATTAGCCAAGGCACCGAGAGGAAGAAGACCGTCAGGTTTCTCGGCAGGTAGTGTATGCTGAACAGGCCCCAAGTTTCGATTCTCGACCGCCAGCGAATCTGCAGGAAACGGTGCCCGAATTCGAAAGGATCGCCAAAGCGGGCGACGTTGTGCCACATCGTGGCGGCTAGGATCAGTGCGAGTGGAAGCGCGAAGATGGCGAAGGCGTACAAGACACGGGCCCTTGCGCTCGACGTTCGCCAGCGTTGTTCCTTCCCTGCGCTGACGGCCTGAAGCAAGAAAAACGGCGCAAGTAGGAGGGTCGCCGGGCGGCAGAGGAACGCGAGCCCGAGCGCAAAGCCAGCAGCCGCCGGGCGGCGCGCGCCAAAGGAAAAGAGCAGGTACAGGCAGACGAACGTGGTAGCGACGACATGGGCGGCAAACCAAACCGTCCCCTGCACGGCAACGAAGTAGTAGACCGACCCGACGGCGAAGAGCGCGGTGACCAGGAGGTCGTCTGAAGCGCTGCGCTGGCTCTGCCCGGACCCGCGCAGCAAGCGCAAGACCAGGAACAGCACCATCGGCCCAAGACCGGCAAAGAGAACCCAGAAGAGGGTATCCAAGGTACCCAGCCCGAACACGGCCACCAAGGGCAGCAGCAGGATCGCAGGCAAGGGCGGAAAAGAGACATACCAGCGATAGCGCTCGGCGTCGGGTCCGGAGAACGAATAGCGTCCCTCGGGACAGGGCCCTCGTTCCAAGGTGTCGAAGCAAGCCCAGTCATTGGTGCCCGGTGGGTCTCGCCCGACGTCGAGGCGGCCGTGCAGCCAGGCTTCCGCCAAGTGGACGTAGTGATTGT
>CAMYJN010000638.1 GCA_947258625.1 uncultured Polyangiaceae bacterium
GCATCGGCGTGCGGTTCGGCCAAGGAGGTGCGCGCCGGACTCCAGCTCGCCGTCGCGTACGGCTACCTTCCAGGCACGAAAGTCGCAGAGGTGGACGTCGCGCTCGATGAGGTCTGCGCCATGTCTTGGAGGCTCTCAGGCCGCTAGAGCCTGCGCCCCAAGCACCACGTGATGGCGCACACCTCGTCGAGCCTCTCGTCGAGGTGGAGCCCTATGCTGCTCTCCCGAAGACAGCAGGCGGCAGCGCGAGCCGGAACGGCGAAGCCCGGCGCAAAGCGCCGGCAAGGCAAAGCGAAGCGAATGCCGCGCAGGGAGGATTACGGGTGGGGGTGGGCGGGCGGTGTAATTAAACCAAACCTGCTTCCACGATCAACATCCACCCCCCACCACATCCGCGGCAGTGTCAGTGTCAGTGTCAGTGTCAGTGTCAGTGTCAGTGTCAGTGTCAGTGTCAGTGTCAGTGTCAGTGTCAGTGTCAGCGCCAGTGTCAGCGGCAGCGGCAGCGTCAGCGTCAGCGTCAGCGTCAGCGCCGGCGTCAGACCGTCTGGCCGTCGACCACCGTTTTCGCCGCATTCATGTCGGTTACGCCGCCCGATACGATGAATGCCATGAACTCTGCGCCGTCGGCGTCTAGCAGGTGCACTCGTTCGCGTGGGACGACGATCAAGTTGCCCGCGAAGTTGTAGGACTCCGGCAGGTACACTGAGACGTGCCCTGCTAGGTGCGAATCGTCGAAGCGCTCGTTGGTTAGGAAGCCCAGCACCTTGAGTCCGTGCTTGTTGACCTCCACTGCGACTGGCTTGTCGAACTTACGCTTGCTTCCGACAAACGCCCCAAACAAATCTCTGAGCGAATTGTAGAGGATCCGAACGAGTGGCACACGTCGCATGCCTGCCTCCAAGCTCGAGATCAGCCTGTCCCCGACTACGTTGCCGGCCAGATAGCCGATCAGCGTGATCCCGGCAGCGGCGATCACGATCCCGAGCCCAGGGATTCGCGTATTGAGCCAGCGATCGAGCGTCGTCACCGTAAAGACGACGACCCAGATGGTGATGGCGACCGGTGCAAGGACCAAGAGCCCCTGCGCGAAGCTTCTCGTCAGCGTTCTCATGCGATTCTCCTATCACCCGCTTGCGCCCCGCGCATTACCAGACACAACGCGCGGGGTGCCGGCCCTCTTCCCACATTGGCATCGCATCACGCCCGGGATTCGGCACATGTTGCTGGGCACGCTGTTTTTCAGCGCGATGACCGTGTTCGCGAAGTTCGCGGGCGAGCGGTTGCCCACCATGGAGCTCGTGCTCGCGCGGGTGGTCGTGACTCTCGTCATGAGCTGGTGGGCGATTCGCGGTCTGGGGATCTACCCCTGGGGCAACAACAAGAAGCTGCTCCTGATGCGGGGCTTCGCCGGCTTCATGGGCTTGAGCTGCTACTTCTACGCGATCAATCATCTGCCGCTCGCTGACGCCACGGTGATTCAGTTCTGCAATCCGATGCTTGCAGCGCTGATTGCGGCGGTTGCGCTAAAGGAGCGGCTGCGAGGCTTGGACGTGTTTGCGACCCTGTTCAGCATGGCAGGCGTCGTGCTCGTCGCCCAACCGAGTTTTCTATTTTCCAGTGGCGTGCCCTTGGATCCATTGGCCGTCGTCATTGGCATCGTGGGCGCAATCTTTTCCGCAATCGCCTACGTCGTCATCCGCCGCCTCGGCTCGACCGAGCACCATATGGTCGTCGTCCTCTACTTTCCGCTCGTCACCGGTCCCGCCTCTTTGCCGCTCTTGGCCGTCGAGGGCGTCGTGCTTCCTGAGGGGATCGAGTGGCTGCTACTGTTGGGGATTGGCGTTGCGGCACAGCTCGGCCAAATCGAGATCACCAAAGGCTTCAAGCTCGAGACCGCCGGCCGGGCGTCCTCCGTCACCTACCTCCAGATCGTTCTCGCATACACCTGGGGGGTCCTGTTCTTCGGCGAGTACCCGAACACGATCAGCATCGTCGGTGCGCTCCTGGTCGTGCTTGGCGTCTTCAGCCTGACCCGGCGCCCTCAGTCCTGAAGCAAGAGATCGAACAAGCTGGGGTCAACGCCGAGGCCTTCGAGGTTCTCGGCCCCTTCGACGTTGCTGATGAAGGTCATCGTACGCCCCCAGCCTTTGTGCTGCGTGGAGACCTTTGCGCCGGTGGCGAGCTCCGTCCAGCCCTCCCAGCTCGTTTCGATGCCGCCGATCGGGATGATCTGTACCCACATGCGCCAAGCTTCGGGAAGGCCATCATCCCCGGGGATCCACAGATACGCATCGCCGGGCGTGACGCCGCCCGAGCTGTAGCTAATGAGCAGGGCATCGCGTCCTTCGTCAAGCTTCACCAGCGAGCGTTCGACGCCCGGGTCGAAGAA
>CAMYJN010000639.1 GCA_947258625.1 uncultured Polyangiaceae bacterium
CTTCGAAAAAGACGAGCTCCCAGCGGTGAACGCCTTTTGGTCGATGACCATGTACAGCCTGCCGGACCAGCTCATGGTGCCGAACCCGATCGCGCGCTACTCGATCGGCGACCGGAATGACCTCGAGTACGGCAAAGACGGCTCGCTCACCATCTACGTCCAGCAGGACTCGCCGGGGAAAGGGAAATCCAGCAATTGGCTTCCCGCACCCGATGGCGCGTTCTCGCTGCAGTTCCGGATGTACCTACCCAAGCCCGAGTCCTTAGATCCACTTTACTTGCCACCACCCGTCGAGCCCGTGAGATGAGCCGAGGCTACTGCGTCGACATCCACTGGGGCAGAGGTTCGCTCTTTCGAACGAACGAAATCGCATTGGTCCCGGAGCGACCGACCATCACGGCCTCGATCAGCGGAGGATGCGTATCGCGACTCTCTGCGTGCCATTCCACGATGAAATTCGCGCCGGAGCCTCCGGCGACATCGTGCCGTTCGACGAGGAACTCGATTGTCTGAAGCGGCCCCAGTTTGATCAAGCGATCGACGAGCTTTTTGGAAAGCTTCCCATTCGTGTCGTAGTACGCGACCGTGCTCACGTAGACCGCACGCTTGGGGTCGATGTTTCGAATGCTCAGTGTGGCCTCGAGCAGGTACGGACGCCCGCCGTCATAGTAGATGTGGGAGTAGACGGGAACGTACGCCGCTTGGTGCACCGGCAAAGAGCGCACGGTGACGTCCGCCGCCGAATATGCATCGAGATCCGGCGGCGTGTAAGAGCGCGGCGGCTCAAACTGCACGCTGTCTTGGATCGCGTCGAGCCGCTGCTCGGTATTGCTTCGGCTACGCGTATAGACGAACCCAATGAACGCAATGGCGAGCAGAATGAGTATCCGAACGCCATGCTCGGAGAACCACAACAGCCACTCTGGGTATTTCTGATCGTCGCCCACAGCCACACTCCCTAATGTCGATTTGTCTCGTGTATCGCACTAAGGAAGGGCCTCCGGCAAGCGTTGGGTTCGCAACTTGAGGGGGCGCGCATGCGTGTTATGAGGAGAATCGCTCCCGGGTCGTCTAAGGGCAGGACAACAGGCTTTGGACCTGTGAATGGTGGTTCGAATCCACCCCCGGGAACCAGGCTCCATCATGCGAACCTTCTCGATTCTCAGCGGCTTCCTTCTCGCTGCCGCACTTGGAACGGCCTGTAAGAAGAGCGATGGCGCTCCAAGCACGGCGACAGCGGCGTCCTCAGCGTTTGGTTCCGGCTGCGACCACGACCTGAAGTCGACCGCCTTGGCCAAACACAGTTGGCCCTACCCCGCCGACCATCGCAACCTTCGCTGGGGCGACAGATACCAAAAGGTGAGGCTCAAGCTGAAACCGACGTCGGCCGCGTTTGTGACGGCCACGGTGACATGGAAATCCGGTGAGCTGATCGAGGTGGAAGACAGCGAGGTGCGAATCACCAAGCCGCGGCGCTTGATCGCCAAGCGAGATCTATACGTGAAGCGCAAGGTTTGGGATCAAGGGATCGAGGTGGAGCGGAAGCTCCTGGCCGTTGCAAAAGGGGAGGTCGGCTCCTTCTTGTTCTACAATTCACGCGGCATGTGCATGGTCGGTACCGAGCAAGGCCCGGGCTGGACTCCATGCAGCTTCGACGATGCGTTCGAAGGGCTGAGCGAAGAGCAGCCGGAGGCATGCGAGCAGGTCTGGTGGGTCAAGGTTCGAAAGAGCAAGGTCGATCAGGGCTGGATGCCCGTGATGCCTGGGTTCACGGAGCGGGTGCCTCCGCCAACCGGCGCAGCCGAATGAATGTCTCCTGATTGCCCTTCGGGCCGGTGATCACGCTGTCGGCTTGGGCCACCAGCGCGAAGCCCAGCTGCTCGGCATCCGCCACCAGACTCTCGATGGCTTCGCGTCGCTGCTCGGGGTCGCGGACCACGCCACCCTTGCCAACCTTGCCATGGCCGACCTGGAACTGAGGTTTGACGAGTGCGAGGACCTCGCCATCGGTGCGCAGCAACGCGCGGGCGGCCGGAAGAAGCTTCTCGAGTCCGATGAACGAAGCGTCGATCACGACGAGGTCAACGGGCTCGGGCAAGTCGGCCGGCTGCAAGTGCCGAGCGTTGCAGCGCTCCATGACGACGACACGCTCGTCCTGCCGAAGCTTGTGGTGGAGCTGCCCATAGCCTACGTCGATGGCGAAGACCTTCGCCGCTCCACGCTGAAGCAGGCAATCGGTGAAACCGCCGGTGGAAGCGCCGAAGTCGGCCGCGGTCTTGCCCGAAGGCTCATAGTCGAACGCGTCGAGTGCGCCCGCCAGCTTCACCCCGCCTCTCGATACGTACGGGTGATCGGGCTCGCGGACCTCGAGAGGCGCTTCC
>CAMYJN010000640.1 GCA_947258625.1 uncultured Polyangiaceae bacterium
GACTAGCGGTTCCGGCCCTGCTTTTCGTTGTCGCGGCATTTTTGGTTCCTTGGATCGCCGAGGAAATTCTGCTGAGCGGAGACGTTGCGAGGTGGGTGAAGCTCAGCAGTACGGCGGTCGCGTACCTGTCGCTGGCCTGGGTGCTCTGGATCCTAATTCTCGCCATCGGCGAGATGGTCGTGAGCCGTCCACGGATCCAAACCGAGGGCCTGGACGCGAGCCTCATTCGCCTGACGGCTCGGCTGATCGCGATCGCCCTCGTCGTGGTCCTGGTCTTCCAAGGGGCCACGGCGATCGGGATCCCGCTCATGGGACTGGTTGCGAGCGTCAGTATTGGCGGCCTTGCGGTCGCGCTCGCAGCCCAGGACACCCTCAAGAGTGTCCTCGGTAGCCTGACGATCTTCATCGATCAGCCGTACAGGGTCGGCGAGCGAATCATCGCGGGCGGCTACGATGGCGTCGTCGAGCGTATCGGGCTTCGTTCGACCGGGATCCGCCAACTCGACGGGAACGTGACCTCGATCCCCAACGAGAAGATGGCCGCGATGGAGATTGAGAACGTCGATCGACGGCAAAGCATCCGCCGCAAGACCAGGCTCCGAATGGCCGTGGGTTCCTCCGAAGAGACGGTTCGAGAGGCGCTCGCCATCGTCAAAGACATCCTGAACGACCACGAGGGCATGTCGGCGGACCGGCCGCCTCGCGTCTATTTCGACGAGTTCAATCCCGACTCCTTGAGCATCGTCATCTTCTACTGGTACGAGCCCGCGGACTACTGGGCGTTTTGCGAGCTCGCCGAGCGCATCAACCTCGAAATCGTTCGCCGATTCGCAGAAGCTGGCATCGACTTGGTGCCTCCGACGTCGACGACTCGGATCACGAGCGAAGCCGGGGATCCGTTGGAGCTCCGTTCTTCGAGCAAAGACGACGGCGAAAGCTAGCACCGCCCCGCATGCGCTATTGCCTACGACCAAAACGTCGCGACGCGCTGCACCATCCACAAAGAGGCGAGGATGCCGACTGCATAGGCTGTTGGGGTTTGAAGCGGGCGGAGCCCGGCGATCGAGAGATCCCGATTCACGATCGCTCGCCCGGCGAGTCGCATCAGCTGATAGACGAGGACGACCGCGAAGACGAATGCGATTTGCCCGAGCTCGACCCCTAGGTTGAAGAACAGAAGGGCGGCCGGAATTTCGGTCTGGGGGAGGCCTGTTTCGCCGAGCACGGCCGCAAAGCCGAAGCCATGCAGCAGGCCAAACGATGCAGCGACCGCGATCGGGTAGCGGTACGTCAGGCTGCGTTCGTCGCCTCGCACGATTTCGACGGCGAGAAACACGATGCTCAGCGCGATGGCGGCCTCGACGGCCGGGACGGGCACGCGGACGAGCCCGAGGGCGCTGAGCGCGAGCGTGATCGAGTGCGCGATGGTGAAGCCGGTGATCGTAATCAAGATACGGCGGCCCGTGCCGGCGATGAGCATCAGGCACACCAGAAACAATAGATGGTCGTAGCCTTCGAGGATGTGCTTCACGCCAAGCGTCAGGTAGTCTCTGGCCACCGCGCCGAAGCTCTCGACCTCGGGGATGATGAGCTCGGTTTGATCTGGGGAGGCCAAGAGCGAGTGTGTTTCGCCCGACCGGCGGGAAACGCGGACCAGTGCGGAGACCGACGGGTTGAAGGCCGGGTAGCGGATCTGCAGAGCGGTGCCCGCCGGATCGACCTCGCATCGATAGGTTCGGCGACGGACGCTTCCGCGATTCGCCGCTACGGCTTGGCCTGTTGCCGCGACGCATCCTTCGGCCATCAGAATTTCCGGCGCGTTGCGCACATCGATCGAAGGCGGGATCTTCCATCGGACCGAAAACACGAGCGGAGCTTTTTCGGTGACCTCGATGTAGAGCGGGCGGCTTTCGTGTGCGTGCGCCGCGCTACTGACCGTGCCGGTGGCAGCGAGCGCGAGCGTCAACAGGATCGCGGCCCGGGTCATCGGTCGCCGGTTCCCTCTCGGTTCGTAACCTGCGGATCGCGTTCATAGACGACTCGGACATCGTAGGCATCGACGACGTCGGCAATGGCCGCTTCGGTCTCTTCTCGAATCCTCGCCCTGCGCGCGTCCTCGCGTACGCGGCCTTCGATCTCGGCGAGCTCCGGCTCGCGTCCCGGCTCGTTGGTCGTCACAAGCACGAGGTGAACGCCGTAAGCCGAGTCGAATGGGCCCCGCCAAACGAATTCATTGGGCTCGAGCTCGAAAAGGGCCTTCGCCATCGGTGGGCCGAAGTGGCTGCCGACGTAGTCCGGTGTCCGCTCGACGTAGTTGACATGATAGAGAAAGCGGTCGCCGTGCTGCGGCGCCTCCGAAAACGGAACGCTGCTCCG
>CAMYJN010000641.1 GCA_947258625.1 uncultured Polyangiaceae bacterium
TCCCGCTTCCGAACCACCGGAAGTACCGTGCGTAGTCCTCCTGCGGCCTGAAGCGCCCGTTGTTGAATGATGAGTCCCATGAGTGATCTCCTTTTTGGCGAGTGGGTGGGGTCCCAAGAAGGGCGCCAGCCCGGCCCCACTCACTCGCCAAAAAGGAGATCGCGATGACAAAGTAGACTCACACGCTCGCTGGCACGGTCACGGTCACTGGCACGGTCACGGTCACTGGCACTGTCACTGACGCTGTCACTGACGCTGCCACTGTCTCTGTCACTGCCACTGTCGCTGTCCGCAACGAGATGCTATGGACCCCGCATGATCATCGAGCATTTCTCCGTCGCGCCGCTCGGGTGCAACTGTGTGATTCTTGGCGACGAGGATCGGGGGACGGGGATCGTCGTCGATCCCGGCGGTGAAGCGCCTCGAATTCTTGCTCGCCTCGAGGAGCTAGGACTCAAATGCGAGGGGATCGTGCACACGCACACACACTTCGATCACATCGGCGCGACCAAAGAGGTTCAGGACGGGACCCATGCGCCGATCATGATTCACGAAAAAGATCTGTTTCTCTATGAGGGCGTGCAGATGCAGCTCGATGGTTTTGGGGCGCCGTTCCGCGCGCCAGCGATGGCGACGGTCGACCGCTTCCTGTCTCACGGCGACACGGTCTTGGCAGGCGCGCTCGAAGCGGACGTCGTCCATACGCCCGGACACTCTCCGGGCAGCATTTGCCTCACCTTGGAAACGGATCGGCCAGTCGTCATCGCGGGCGACACGCTCTTCGCAGGCAGCGTCGGCCGCAGCGACCTTTGGGGAGGTAACACCTCGCAGCTCGTCGACTCGATCAAGCGGAAGCTCTTCGCGTTCCCCGATGAAACGCTTGTGATCTGCGGCCACGGTCCGAACACCACGATCGGCCAAGAACGCCGCATGAATCCGTTCGTCGGCGGCGCCTAGGTCTCGTCCCAGAGCCTCAGCGCACCGCGAAGGGCTTCTGCCAGAGAGAATACACGGACATTCTCGGGGAGCTCGGATCGGATGTTCAACGCGTTCCCCCCGCCGAGGTGCAGCCGGTCGTAGTTGAAGATCGGTTCGATCTGCTCGATCGCGTCGAGGACCCGCGTCGTCCATTCGGTCCGACCGATGCGTTTGAGCTCGCTGTCGCGCACGAGATCTTCATAGGTTTGTCCGTCCCGAAACGGATGGTGCCCGAGCTCGAGGTTTGGAACGAGCGCGCCATCGGTGAACAGCGCCGCACCCATTCCTGTTCCGAGCGTCAACACCAGCTCCACCCCGTCCCCTTGGACGACTCCTAGCCCCTGTAGATCGACGTCGTTGATCGCGCGAACGGGGCGCTCGAGGCGATAGGTCAACTCCTCGCTCAACGGAACGCGGTTCCACAGCTCGTCTCCGAGGTTTGGCGCGTTCCAGGTCACCCCGTCTTTGACCACCCCCGGAAAACCCACCGAGACGCGCCGGTGGGGCGGCAGGCTGTCTGCCATGTCGTGAATCAAGGTGAACAGGGCTTCCGGACTCGGTGGCTCTGGCGTCGGTCGCGCCAAGGTTTCCGATAGCGGCTCGCCTTCTTCGTCGAGCACGAGGAGCTTGAGGCTCATCCCACCGATGTCGACCGCAAGCGTCGTCATTGCTCCGGATTCCTATGACTTCGATAGTACGAGATCAACTGATCGGTGGACCCATCGTGCTCCCCATCGGCTCCGCTGAGCTCGGGAAGTATGACCTTGGCGAGCTGCTTGCCGAGCTCGACTCCCCATTGATCGAAGCTGTAGATGTTCCAGATCACGCCTTGCACGAAGATCTTGTGCTCGTAGAGCGCGATCAATCGGCCGAGCGCTCGCGGAGTGAGCCGCTCCAGCATGAAAGTATTGCTTGGACGGTTGCCTGCAAAGGTCTTGTGCGGCACGAGCTCTTCAACCCGCTCCACGGGAGCACCACTCGCCTCGAGCTCCGCACGGGCTTCGGCAGAGGTCTTGCCGCGCATCATCGCCTCGGCTTGCGCAATGCAATTCGCGACCAGGATGTCCTGGTGCTCGCCCATCGGATTCTGGCTCTGCGCCGCCACGATGAAGTCGCAAGGGACCAAATGCGTTCCCTGGTGCAGGAGTTGAAAGAACGCATGCTGACCGTTCGTCCCCGGTTCACCCCAGACGATCGGCCCCGTCGTGTAACCGTCGATGATTGCCCCATCGCGCGACGCACTCTTGCCATTGCTCTCCATGTCGGCCTGCTGAAGGTACGCCGGAAAGCGATGCAGATACTGGTCGTAAGGCAGAACCGCGTGCGAAGGCGCGCCGAAGAAGTTGTGATACCAAACCCCGAGCATCGCCATGACCACCGGAATGTTCTCGCCGAGC
>CAMYJN010000642.1 GCA_947258625.1 uncultured Polyangiaceae bacterium
TATCAAGACGTGGCCGGGCAGCTTCGAGAGGCGAAATCGAATCTGGCGGCTCTCCGGGAACGCCAAAAAGGACTGTCTGGGATGGCGGAAAGAGCACAAGATCGCGTTGCGTCCTTCTCCGGGATCGAGGGTGAAGCATCCTCGCTGCTGGCCGCGGTCAAAGTGAACGACAACCTGCTAAGCGACTTGCGCAGCACCAGTTCTATTCTCGAAGACGCGCTCCGCGACCCGCCCAGCGGGTTCGTCGTCTTGGACCCCGGGGGTGTGCCGGAGTACCCCGTGCAGAACAAGATGAAGCTGGTCGTCTTCCTGGCGATCCCAATGCTTAGCGTCACCGTCGTACTGCTGGTCGTGTTGCGACGCGAGTTCCGTGGACTCAGGCTGGAAACACCGGCGGAGGTCGCCTTCTGGGGCAAGGGGCCGGTCCTGGCGTCGACGCCCTGGCCCAGCTCTCAGGACGCGCTTGGCGACCTGGTTGCCGGGCTTGACGATTACGTGCCGCATGCCAACGGAAGTTTTCTGGTCGTAGGAAGCTCACCGGAGGAGTCAAGGCTCGCTCGCGTGTTTGTAGATCGAATCAACCGCGATTGGTTCTCGACGAACGAACCTACCGGCACCCCCAACATGGTGACACCCGCGCCCGCCGAGCGAGGTCCCCTCCAGACCCCGCCACCGTCGGGCCCGTATCCGGTCGGCGGCTCCGGCACGCCCTCCGTCGCGCTCGTCCGGCTACCGCCAGCGCCAGCGACAGAGGCTATCCGAGTGGTGAGGCCCGAGGGTCACCTCGAGCTCGAGGCATGGAATGGGCCATTGGAGGGCCAATCCGTTCGACGGGCAGCCCGGTTAGCCGACCGCGTCGTCATCCTCGTCCGGTCAGGCGCTGTCTCCGTTCTCGGCCTCAACGGAGTACAGCAACGATTCGGCCGCGAACGCGGAATTGGATACATCGTGGTCGGGCTCCCCGAAGAGCTCCTGTCGCTTCCCGACCGAGTTGGAGACGTCGCGGCGTTCTGGAGAGGCTGAGCTCAGCCGTAGAGGCGGACGGTCTCTTTGCTGACCATTTCGATCGCCGCGGTCCGCGGTAGGATTCTGCGCAGGAGCGCGGAGGCGAATCGGTTGCGACGGCCGGATGCTCCGCTTGGACGCCGGCCGAGATCTTCGAGCGCTTGCTCGGTGACCTCGTCGGGGGGCATGGGACGCGCCAGGCCCTTCGATGGGATGTCGTCCGTGACGGACTCGTAGTTTGGGGTGAGCGTGGCGCCCGCGATGCAGGCCAGGACGTCGACCCCGTGGCTACGGAGCTCGTACCAGAGCCCTTCGGCGAGAATGGTGTCGTAGGCCTTGGTGGCCGCGTAGTTCGCAACCATGGCGGTGCCCTGATAGCCGCTCATCGAGGACATGAGAATGATTCCGCCCTTCCCTCGTTTGGCCAAACGGCGTCCGAAGTAGTGGGAGAAGCGCAGGGGGCCGTGTACGTTGACCGAAACCGCTTTGAGATGCTCCTCGACTTCGATGTCGATGAACCGACCGATCGGAGAGTAGGCGGCGTTGTAGATCAGCAGACCGACATCCAAGCCTTCGATCGCCGCGCCGAGCTTCGAAACCGCGTCGGGCGAGCCGAGATCGAGAGGCTGCACCCGGACCTCGACCCCGTGCTGGTTGCGAAGCCCGGCCGCCAAGGTCTCTAGTGGCGCAGCCCTGCGGGCCACCAGGACTAAGTTCAGCCCACGCGCGGCGAGCTTTTGCGAAAACGAAGCACCGATGCCCTCGGAGGCGCCAGCAACGACCGCCCAGGGCCCGTAGCGCTCGACGAAGTCGGCCATTCAGACGGTCTCGGTGAACGGCGTCTCGGTGTTGTACATGCGTTTGATCACGTACATGGGCACCAGGAGCCACGGCGCGTTCAAAGCGAGCACCAGAAGCGGCGCGGGCGTCGGGTGCGGCCCCATGAACTCTTCGCCGAGAATGATCGTGACGTTGGTCATCATGACCGAGGCCCAAATGATGCTCGGGATGCGAATCCAGTTCTTGCCCTTGGTCCAGGCATAGATCGCAAACACATAGAATGGCCCGAAGAAGAGCGAGTCGATCCAGATGGTCATGCGCCACCAGACCGGACGCGCGATCAGAACAGGATCGAAGTTGTTGCCGTACCAATGAATGATGTCCACGAAAAAGGCCGGCGGCCACAGGGGGTACTCCCAGTCACCGCTGATGTCGGGCAGGACGATCTGCTCGACGTCGACGATGTAGGTGATGAACAAGATGTTGATCCAGAAGTAGACCAGAACAACGATGTCGCCTTTGCGGCGAGACAGCGGAATGACGCGTTCCATGGAGTTCCTCGTTCGGCGAAGTTTCGCGGAGGGTAC
>CAMYJN010000643.1 GCA_947258625.1 uncultured Polyangiaceae bacterium
TGCCCTTTTGACAGGGCGACGGCACCAGGGTAGGTCCGCGCACAGACCGATGACTCCCGGGGAATGCCGAGAAAAACTCCAAGACCTCGTACAGCGCATGCAAGCGCTGGGGAGGTACCTTTGACCTCGATGGCCTTCGCCACGAAATCGATCGTCTGAGCAATCTGAGTGCCTCCGAGGGCTTCTGGGACGATCAGCAGCGCGCTCAGAAGCTGATGCGCGAGCGCGCGTCCGCCGAGGAAACATTCAAGGAATTCGAGAGAGTAGACCGCGAAACGACCGACTTGCTCGAGCTTTTGGACCTCGCCGCGAGCGAGGGCGACGAGGGCGTGGTGGCCGACGTGGCCGAGCAGCTCCCAGCGATCGAGGCGGAGGTTCGGACCCTCGAGCTCAAGCGGATGCTGACCAAAGACGACGACACCGACGCAATCGTCACCATCAATCCGGGGGCCGGAGGGACCGAAGCACAGGATTGGGCGGACATCCTCCTGCGCATGTATCTCCGCTGGTGCGAGCGTCGCGGCTTCAAGACCGAGCTTCTCAGCAAGCAGCCCGGCGACGAAGCGGGAATCAAAGACGCGAGCTTCATCGCTCGCGGCGCCAACGCCTACGGCTACCTTCGCGCCGAAAACGGGGTCCACCGGCTGATCCGAATCAGCCCGTTCGACGCCAACAAGCGACGGCACACGTCGTTTGCCGGCGTGAGCGTCGTGCCCGACCTCGGTGACGAGCTGAGCGAAGGCGAGATCGAAATCCGCGACGAAGACCTGGAAGTCAGCACGATGCGCGCAGGCGGCGCGGGCGGCCAGCACGTCAACCGCACCGAATCGGCTGTTCGCATGAAGCACATCCCCACCGGCTTCACCGTGCGCTGCGAGGCGGAGCGCTCGCAGCATCAGAACCGCGAGACTGCCTTCAAGATGCTCCGCGGATTGCTCTTCGAGAAAGCACGCCGCGAACGCGAGGAGGCGTTCGAAGAAGCCTTCCTGAACGACCGGGCCGATATCGCTTTTGGCTCGCAGGTCCGTACATACACCCTGCAGCCCTACACGATGGTCAAAGACGAGCGCACCGATCACAAAGTCAACAACGCAGACGCCGTGCTCGACGGCGACCTCGACGAGTTCATCGAAACGTATCTATTGATGAATGCCGAAAAGAAAAAGAAGAAGGCGCGCGACGCCCCAGGGGACTAGGAAGTGGCCACCGAAGACGAGCTCCGACAAACACGGTTGAGCAAAGCCGAGCGCCTGCGCGAGCTCGGCATCCTGCCCTACCCGAACACATGGCGAAGCAATCGCGCGGTCGAAGAAGAGCGGCGGCGGCTCGTCCAGCTTGCCGCAGACGAAGCGGCCTGCGCCAAGCTGCCTCTCGAAGACGAGCTCCGAGACGATGCGCCCCACGTTCCGCTCTTCGGCCGCGTGGTCGCAAAACGTGGCCCTTTCCTCGTGATCCGCACCCCGCACGGCGACGCCCAAGCGCTGGTACGGCCCGACAGCCTCAACGACCGCGACGCGGCCGTGCTCAAGCTGCTCGACCTCGCCGACCACGTCCTCGTCGAAGGGCCAGCCATCCGCACCAAGACCGGGGCGCTGGCGGTGAGCGCACGCCGCTACGAGCATCTCGGCAAAGCGCTCCTGCCGCCGCCCGCGAAATGGCACGGCCTCAAGGACGTCGAGAAGCGCTACCGCGAACGCTATGTCGATCTCTTCGCGAACCCCGCCGTCGCCGAAGTGTTCCGCGCGCGCACCACCATCGTTCAGTCCCTTCGACGCTTCCTCGATGACCAGGGCTTCCTCGAGGTCGAAACGCCGATGCTTCATGCGATTCGCGGCGGAGCGACGGCCAAGCCGTTCGATACACATCACAACGCCCTCGACCTCGAGCTGATCCTCCGCATCGCTCCCGAGCTCTATCTCAAACGGCTGCTCGTCGGCGGATTTGACCGCGTCTACGAGATCGGCCGGACCTTTCGGAACGAGGGCATCAGCACCAAGCACAATCCCGAATTCACGATCCTCGAGTTCTACATGGCCTACGCAACGTTCGAGGACCTGATGGACCTGGTGGTCGACATGCTCCGTGCCGTCGACGCCGATCTGCGCACGAAGTTTCCCGATCTGGTCGGCGAGCGAACCTTCGACCTGGAGGCCGACTGGAAGCGCGTGCCGATGCGAGAAGCGATCACCGACCGACTCGAACGTGCCGGTCAAGGCGAGGTCCCCCACACCCCCTGGGCCGAAGCGCTTTCACCCAAGGCGATCCAGGACGAGGAAGCGCTCGCCACGGCTTGCGACGCGATCCTGCCCAAGCTCGACCCGGCTGCGAGGAAGCAGCTCCAGGGCTGCGAGACCCACGGCGAGCGGGT
>CAMYJN010000644.1 GCA_947258625.1 uncultured Polyangiaceae bacterium
TCGTGATTTTTTAAAATGGCCTGCACAATGGCGAGGCCGATTCCTTTGTTTGCTCCGGTTACCAAAATCTTTCGCATATCATCCTCCTGGAGTCAGAGGGGTACGAACTCCTCGAGCGAACGGCAAGGCCATGCACAAGATCCGGATCTTATTTCGTGACGGTCTTGCGAACCACGTCCGGAGACGGGCGGCTCCATGTGCGACGTCGGGGCGTTTGAACGTCAGCCCGAGGACACATAGCGTTGGAACGTAGCGTACGGTCAACCAGGGCGCCCTGCCCTGGTTGTCTGCCAGGGTCGATGAGTTCCTTGACCCTTCTCCCACGATCTTCGCTCTCATACGATCGTCCACATGGATCTGGCGGACTGGGTCGAAGAAGCGGAATCGATCCTGCGACTGGATGGCCTCTGGCCTGAACAGAATGAAGAGCGAGCTCGAGGCGTGCTGGAAGAAGGCGGCAACCGGTCGGCCCTAGACCCGCGACAACCGCCTATTCGGTCTCGAGTCGCTCCTTGCGCGGATGAACCTGCTGCGGACAGATCCTCGCTTCCCTCCCGTGCGTCTGTCGTCTAGACTGACGACCCACTTACGGGCTGGAGGAATCCATGATCGATTGGCGCGCAAGCATCAAGCTCCGCATGGCGGAACTACTCGCAATTCTGCTGCTGACAACGGCGGCCTCGACGGCCGGCGCGGAGCCCCTGGCTCCACCCGACGAACTCGGTCCTTTCGCCGTGGGGCGCACGACCTTCGTCGTCGAGGACCCGAGCCGAGATGACCGGACGCTCACTGTCGATGCTTGGTACCCGGTCGATGCCGACGACGCGGTGGGTGTTCCACCCTCCGTCTACGACCTCATCTTCGCCGGGCTCCCGTCGGAGGTCGCCTTGGACGAGCCGCCGGTATCGGCGGCTGAGCCATACCCGCTCGTGGTGTTCTCGCACGGCAACAACGGTATCCGCTTCCAGTCGTTCTTCCTCACCGAAATCCTCGCGAGCCACGGATTCGTGGTCGTGGCGCCCGACCACGCGGGCAATACGGCCGCCGATCTGCTCTTTCCGGGGCAGCCCTTCGAAACGCGGGACCGCCCGCTCGACATTTCGTTGGTGATCACGCGCATGCTCGAGAAGAACGCCGACCCGGCTGATCCGTTCTTCGAGACACTCGACGGGTTCCGCATCGGCGTCATGGGGCACTCCTTCGGCGGATTCACGACGATGGCAATGGCCTCTGGATTCCAGGACGTGCCGCCCGATCCCCGCGTGCGCGCACTCGTCCCGATCTCGCCGGCGGTGGGGGGGCTAAGCGACGAGCAGCTGGCGAGCGTCGAGTCGACCGAGATCGTCATTGGAGGCACCGCGGATGTAACGGTGCCGATCGTCCCGAGCAGCGTGCGTGCTTTTGAGCTGCCCAGCGCCCGACCGCGCTATCGCATCGATGTCGTGGACGCGGGACACAACTCGTTCACGAACATCTGCGACTTCTTCGACGTGCTACTCGGCGCCGGTATCCCGCAGGAGTTTCTCGAGTTCCTGCTCGGAAACGCCGACGAGGGCTGTGCACCGGAGCTGATCCCGATCGAGGAGGCGCACCGCGTTACGAGCCTCTACACCGTCGCCTTCCTGCAGCGGAACCTCGCGCTCGACCCCCGCTACAAGCGCTTCCTCACCCCTGGTCTCTCCAGGTTCGAGCCTGTCGAGTTCTTCTTCGTTGCTGGCAATCAGGCTGCCAGCCGGTGATGTGGGTGTAGGGTCGCCGTAGAAGCGTGATCTGTCACGCTCGCGCAAGATCCAACTCGACACCCCCCGGCTTTGGTCGGGGCATTAAGTGTGCTGGTCGAACCCTGAAGCTGTGCGCCGGGCATGAACAGCCGTGTCGCGCACACGGACAAGCCGCCTCCCCTCGTTGCCTCCTCCGATGGCGTTGACCCTTCTCCCAAGATCTTCGCTCTGATACGATCGCCGCAATGGATCTGGCGGACTGGGTCGAAGAAGCGGAGTCGCTCTTGCGATTGGATGGCCTATGGCCTCAACAGGATGAAGAGCGAGTTCGAGGCGTTCTCGAGGAAGCGGCGTTGCAGGGCCCCGCGGCCGTCACTCAGGCAATCCACGCGCTTCGGCGAGAGCTGAGGGAGAGAGACCTAGACGTCCGCGACCAAAGCGTCCCCTTTGGCGCGGTAGCGCTCGGGCGCCGGTAGGTGTCGGGGTTTTGCACCGAATGGTTTCGCCATTCCGGGGAGGCGATCCTGTGTCGCCGGCGTGCCCAGGTTTCTGTGGTTGACCGTGTTTCCCTCCCAGACGTATTCTATCGCTTCACTGATCTGCGGACCGTCCGCCGAAGGCTTCGTTGCTGGCGGCCCCTATGCT
>CAMYJN010000645.1 GCA_947258625.1 uncultured Polyangiaceae bacterium
ACCAAGGGGATCGCGACGCGCCCCAACGACCCGTAGGGAAGCAGGCCCGGCACGCGATAGGTCATGGCGAGCTCGCTCCCCGCAGCCGCAAGTGACGTCAGCTGCCCGAGCGTGTCGTGAACCGCAGCGAGCGGCAGATACATCGCGACGCCTTCCCAGATCCACGCGCTCGGCGCGCCAGATCGAAACCCCGCTGCTTCGAGGGCGCTCGAGAATCGCTCCGTCTCGAAATCGACCGACACGTAGCGAATGTCCGCTGGCGGGCGCTTCTGCGACATCCGCTTTCGCTTGTATCGCTGCGTCGCCGGGTGATCCACCTCGAAGACGGTGACATCCTTCAACGCTTCGAGTCGCCAGGCTCGCGCGTCGAGCCCGGCGCCCAGAATGACGAGCTGGTCGATGTCGGATTGCAGTGCGGAAGCGAGATGCGCATCGATCGCCTGGGTCCTCAGCACCATGTGATCGATCAGCCCGAAGGTCGTCGCACGTACGGCAGCCCGGTACAGCCCGGCGACACCTCCGAGGTGGCGAGGCGCAGCAGCGAGTTGGGCGAGCACCGGGGGCAGAAGCTCGGACGCAAGCGGGTCGATCTCGTGCGTGTCCACACCCAGTCCGCGCGCGAAGGAAACCAAGAGCGACGTCCCACTGGGTAGGCCGGGTCGCATCGCTCAATCCCAGGCCGCCACGAGGGCCTTGCGGTCGCCCTGCGCGAGACCGCGAACGCTCGTCGCATCAGCCGCAGGTCCGCGTTCCGTTTCTAAGTGGTGCTTCAGCACGACCGCATCGGTTCCCATCCGGCCGACGCGTCTGCTTCGGACGGTCACACGCTCGCCCGGCAAGACGGCGCTGCGAAAGGTGACCTGCTCGGCGATGGGCCGCAGCAGCACGGGATCGAGGCCGGCGGCAAGCATCCTCCGACTGGTCGCTTCGTCGCACCAGTCGATGTACGCGGGGTGATTGGCGTGCGCGAGCGGGTCGGACCAGGTCTGCCACATGTCAAATTGAAAGTCGTCCTCTGCACCGGGAAGCACGTCGAACGAAGGCATCTTGATCGAAGGCTCGACCTCGATTTCACCAAACGCCAAAGCCGCTTCGAGCGAGCCCTGCCTGGGCTTGAGTGTCTCGAAATCGACGTGAACCCACTCCTGGGTCGCGGCGGCAATTCGTCGGCCGCCGCTTCGAAACCGCACCTCCCGCGTGCACAGCGTGCGGCGTCGAAGGCGAGACACCCAAGTCTGCGCGTCGAGCACCTCGCCATAAGCCGATTCGGCATCGTGGAGAAGCGTCATCTTGTAAACGACGAATGCCACGTTTTCGATGCGGAAACGGGAGGGCGGCCAGCCTGCGTGGATCGACGCGAGGGTCGCGGCGTCCTGACAAAGGCGCCAAATGTCACCCGCTCGCGGAACCTCACGAGGCGTGAACGCGTTGCGAGGCAAGGTGAGCGGGAATTCGCAGACCGCAGTCATGACGAGCGTCCAATAGCATTTCCGCGGCTTTGTGCGACTGGCCAAGTCACTCGCACGCGCGGGGGCGTCCCTGACGGCACCACTCACTCCAAGACCCGACGTAGAGCTTCGCACCGCGGAGACCGCAGGCGTCCATGGCCAAGAGGAGATGGCACGCAGTCACGCCGGAACCGCAGTAGCAGACGACCTGCTCGGGCGGCACATCCCCGAGGATCTTGGCGAACCGCGCACGCAGCGCGTCGACGGGATCGAACAAACCGCTGCTGTCGAGCTGCGAGTGCCAATAGAGGTTGCGCGCCCCTGGAATGCGTCCGGCTACAGGATCGAGAGGCTCCGTTGCGCCGACGTATCTCTCGGGAGCTCGCGCATCGATCAGACGCCAACTCGGGTCGCTGCGAACGTGTTCGACGAAATCAGCATCGACGATCGGCCAATGATCGACCTTGCTCGGATACGAGCCGACCGAGCTGGGGCACGCGATGCCGGCTTCCGTGGGAACACCGAGCTCACGCAGCGCTCGCCAACCACCATCGATCACGGCGACGCGCGGGTGGCCAATCGCCCGCAGCATCCACCAGGCGCGAGCAGCCGCCATCCCGCCGCCCGCATCGTCGTAAAGGATGACTTGATGCAACGGGGTGACGCCCCAGTCTCCGAGACGCAAAAGCCAGAGGTCAAGGGGCGGGAGGGGGTGACGGCCTCCGGCCGCTGGGTCCGCGAGGGACGAAAGATCGGATTCCAGGTCGACGCGAAGGGCGCCCGGCAGATGGGCTGTTTCATAGGCCTCGGCAGTCCCGGGTCCGGCGCGAGCGTCGAGAAAAATGGCGCCGCGAAGCGACGAAATGGCCTCCGAGGCCGTGATGAGTGGAGGCGAATTCATTGGTTTTAGCCACT
>CAMYJN010000646.1 GCA_947258625.1 uncultured Polyangiaceae bacterium
GCCGCTGCCGCTGGCACTGCCGCTGCCACTGGCGCTGCCGCTGACACCAAGTCCGGCCGACGGTCGCGAACGAACTGCACCACGTGCCCTAGCGTCGGGAACGCGCGCAGCTCGAGATTGTCCTCCCGCTCGATATCATACGCCTCGCGCACCGCGGCAAAGGTCTCCGCCTGCTTGACGGTGTCGATCCCGAGGTCGGCCTCGAGGTCGAGCTCGAGGTCAAGCATGTCGGACGGATACCCGGTCTGCTCCGAGACGATCGCCAGCACCTTTTCGGTCACAGGGTCGCTCGCTGGCACTGGCACTGGCGCCGGCGCTGGCACTGGCGCCGACACTGCCACTGGCGCTGCCGCTGGCACTGGCGCTGGTACCGCCATCGAGGCCGCGGGCCCCTGATCCTTCACCCGCAGCGTCCGGTGCACCAGCTCCAACTCCGGTGAGGGATATCCAGTCTGGGCCGCCAGCCAGCTGTCGAAGCGGGCACGGTCCTCGATGCGCGTCGCGTAACCCAGGTCGCGCGGCGCCGGTCTACGTCCATCGGCGCTCGGGACCCAGCGGACGAGTGACAGGCTGATCTGCGAACCGAACCCAGCCCCTAGACGAAGCGAATATTGAACGGGGTAGCTCCCGCCTCTCGAGAGGTTTAGCGCACCGAGCTCCGGGTCGATCTCTTTGAAGTTGGCCACCGGCGGGACCAAGCCCGTCTCGAGTATCTTCACGGCGGTCGCATCCTCCACGCCCGCGCCCATTGCATGGCCGGTCATCCCCTTCGTGTTCGCGATCACGATGCTGTCCGCGTTGACGCCGAACACACTCCGAAGCGCGCTGATCTCAGCCTGTGCGCTGCCGCCCCTTGCCGGTGTGTAGGTTTCATGCGAAACGAAAACCGTGTTCGGCGCGATCTGGGCGCGGTCGATACCGTGCCGTGCCTCACAGTCGGCGATCAGCTTTTCCATCAAACCCTGGATGTGCTCGATGTTCAAACGGCTGCCGTGATAGGCGCTGTTGGCCGTCACCGTGCCGAGCACTTCGGCGATCGGCCGCAGGCCGCGTTCGCGGGCTGCGTCTGCGCTTTCGATCACCATGCCCGACGCGCCCATTCCGAGGATGAGGCCATGACGGCGGCGATCGAAGGGAAGAGCGGCCTCTTCGAGGACCTCGTCGGTCGCCGCAGCGCCGCTCGCTAGAAAGCCCGAGCCGATCCATTCCATCAGGTTGTCGCTCGTCACGTTGTCCGCGGTGACGACGATGACCCGCCTGCAGCGACCTCGCGCGATCCAATCTTCGGCCAGCGCCACGGCCTGCGTTCCACTGGCACACGCCGAGTTGATCTGCGTATTCGGCCCGCGCGCTCCGATGTGCTCCGCGAGCTGAGAGTGGCCCATCGACAGCGTCTTGAACACGAACCGCCGGTCTAACGTGTACGGGTCGCGTTGACGGTCGTTCTCGATTTCGGCGATTCGTCGGTCGATCTCTGCGCCAATCGGGTTGCCGCCGTTGCTCGCCAAGCGTGCACGAAGGCTGCGTAGCTCATCGAGTAGCTTCTCCTGCGTCTCGCTCTCGAAGTATCGCCGTGCCTCGCCCATCAACATGTCGGCGCCCGGGAACGCTGAACCGAAGATGACGCCCGTCTCGTCTTGCATCGCTACGGGCAAACCCCAGCGGTCGGGAAGCTTCGTTCCCTTAGTGGTGGTCTTGTAGTGCATCACGAGCGGAATGCCGGCGTCGCGCATCGCTTCTATGCCCGCCGCGATCGCCATTCGCGTGGTCGAGTCCATTGCAGCTGCGCGCTCCTCGGGAATGCCGAAATCGCTCGACAGGGCGATGTCACCGCCCCGGCCGGCAAGCTTGATCACCTCGGCCGGCGAATCGATCGTTTCGAAACGCGCCCCGCCTTTTTCGGACTTCACGAGACGGGTGATCTTTTTGTCGGCCATTGCACGGCGAAGCCCAACCGGTATCGCATCGATGAAGCTCTGACCGTGCAGCATTCGGTCGACGTTCTCATCTGCGAACACCCTGTCTCCGCCGGGCAAGCCAATGGCCGCTCCGGTGACGACCACGGGCTCTCCGGAACCGACGGGCGTCCCGCCCCGGTAGATCTCCATCCCTTGGTCGAGGAAATCCGCGAACAAGCGGCCGAGTTGGGCGTATCGGTCGCCGCCCGCGGCGGGTGACGCCGACCGAGGCGCCCGCCGCGACGGCGCGGTAACGCGCTCGGGCGGCGCCGCCGCCAGTGGAGCAGCCGCACGCGCAGGTGCTCCGTTACTGCTCAGCTCCTGTATCCTGCGCTCGCTCTTGGCTGCGCCGTGCCCGCTGGCGTACAGCCCGGTGAGCGCCGCGTTGAAGGCGGGGAC
>CAMYJN010000647.1 GCA_947258625.1 uncultured Polyangiaceae bacterium
CTGCGGCATAGGAGCCGTTTTCTGCGTTTCGAGCACTTCCTGCGGCAGCATCTCGAAGACCGGGGCCAAACCGAATTCGGTCTTTTTCGCCTTCCGGGGCTTCGCATGTGCATGATCGACGTGGCCGCTGTGGTCGTGCATCTCCTCCACTCCTCGGGGCACGGGCACGGGAACGGTACGTTGCTTGGTCTCTACACGACCGAGCATCCGCCCAAGCTTGTTGGTTGGAGTTTCTTCGTCTGGAAACGCGCCGGCCGGAGCTCCGCCAACCGCGGCTTGTAGATGCGCAAAGCGCGCGGGCGCCATCGTCTTCGATTCTTCGAAGGCGTGGGGTGTTCCAGACTCCGGAGGCTCCGTCGCAAACTCCTCGGCTTCGGGCACACCGGGCGGAATCGTTGCGGCGTTGACTTCGACGCGCGCGTCGCCGTCTGCAAAGCCCAGCTCATGCGAGACCACACCGAGCGCCTCGTCCACCGGCATCATGATGTTCGCTACCGAGGGTAAGTCCTGTTCCCGCACCGATACGCGGCCTGCGTTCAGGCCCCACAGAGCCAGGAGCGCCGGGATGCCCTGCAGGGTCTGCTTCGTCCCCTCGTCCAGCGTGGCGTAGGCGCCCAGGATCGAGTTGTCGGCGATGTCAACGTCGATGTTCCGCCGACTTCCGCTAATCGACACGCGGCGGACACCTGGAACGGAGCCGAGCGCGCGGAGCAGACGTCCCGGCCCAATCAGCTCCAGCCTGGTGTCGAAATCGACTTCGCGCTCGGCGCGGCGAGCTTGCTCGGCGTCTTGATCGATCATCGGAAGTAGCCGGCTTGCAAGCTGGGGGAGGTCGGGTTCCGCATCCGATTCGGAGGTCGGCCAGAAGTCTTCCCAACGCACGACCAGCATCGAGGCCCAACGCAGCTGAGGGTCTTTTCGCATGGCGCGCACGAAATCGACGCCGTGGCCACCGACGGCACTAGAGTCCAACACGACGACCTGTGGATCGACCTCACGAATCCGCGGAATCACCGCGGTCGAGAAGTCCGCCGCCGCGATCTGAACACCGCGCGAGCTGAGCACGGTCGCGAGCTTCTCGGCGCGAAGCTCGTTGGAATCGAGGACGACGACCCGCGAGCCATACAGCGCCTTCAAGTCAACGTTCCGCGGCGGCGCAGCGGATGGCAACGTGGAGAGCCGTCCTCCGGTCGTTTCGTGGAACTCGTACGCGAGGGGCTCGTCGTCGGCGACGGCCTCGCGCAAGCGGTCGAGGATTTGCTGCGTCTGATGTGCAGAGCTGTGCTCGGTCTCGATGACGAAAGGTATGCCGTCGAGTATGCCCTTCGGAGAGCGAACACTCAGGATGCCGGTCTTGGTTTCGTCGCAGACCAGATCGAGCAGCTCTTGGAGATTGCCCTCGTCCAACGCGCCGGTCACGAAACCGGGTCGACGTGGAACCTCGTCGGCGAGCTCCGCCAGCTGGCGCGCGATGCTGTCCGCGCCCGCGCCGCGGGGAACCACCGCCACGGCACCCGATCGAAAGTCCCGAGCTTCGTCCTTGAGGACCGCGTCGTTCGAGACGACCGCAACCGGCAGCACGTCGGTCGCCCGATTCTCTGCCATGCGTCGTACGACGTTCTCGCCGCCGCGGATGGCCGCATCTCCGATGAGTACGACCATGTCCGGCGCATACACGCGAACCGCTTGTTCGAGCTCCGCAGTTGCAGACGCAGCGACGGAAATCCCATGGCGCCGAAGCGCTTCCCCCAACGCGGTCTGCATCGGCTCGCCCTGGCCCACCATCAAAACAGTAGGCCGGTGCTCCTGATCCGGCATTATCGAGATGGTGGCCGATTCTCGGAGATTTCGCCAGCTTGAGGTGACGCGATCATTCGCTATGCTCCGCGCCGCATGACGACATCAGCAATTGAGTTCCTTCGGGAGAGCTTTCCCAAGCTCTTCGACCGAGGGGTGACAGTCCTTCAGAGCCGCGCCGCGAGCGGGGACGAGCGCGCTCAGCGCATCTTGGATGACGTGAAGGGGGTTACCGGTGCCGCGAGCCTCCAGATCGACGACGAGCCGCCCGTCGTGCTCTCGGCGAAGGCTGGAGCGCTCCGCTCGGGCTCCGCCCCGGCCGAGGGAGTCTCGATCAAGATCGCGGCGGCTCTTCCGGGTCAAGCAGCGAGCCTTCTCCTCGGAGAGGCCGCAAAATCCGGGGCTCTCGACGATGAAGAGGTGGCCATCGGGGCCGCTCAGACGGCCTCCAAGCGATTCGAGGACGCCCTCGCAGGAAAGCCCCTCACCTGCCACGTCACGCTCCGTGGGGTGCCCGAGCTCGGCGACATCAGAGTTCGCCTGGGCTTCA
>CAMYJN010000648.1 GCA_947258625.1 uncultured Polyangiaceae bacterium
GTCGAAGCGGTCCAGCCTGTCTACGAGACGCTCGAGGGCTGGGACGACGATCTTTCCGGCTGCCGCACCCGGGCCGACCTGCCTGCGGCCGCACAAGCGTACCTCGCGCGGATCGAACACGAGGTCGACTGCCCGATTGGCGTGGTCAGCGTCGGCCCCGATCGCGAGGATACCGCGGACCTCCGAGACCCCTTCGGAATCTAGGTTTCGACGCACGCCGTGAAGTCGATTTCGACCTTTCCGCCCTTGGGCAGCGCTGCGACCTGCACCGTCGCGCGCGCCGGCGGCGTGTGACCCTCGAAGAACTGCGAATAAACCTGATTCATCTTCGAGAATTCGCTCATATCCGTCAGGTACACAGTCGCTTTCACGACGTCACCTCGACTCGCTCCAGCTTTCTCGAGGACGGCTTCGAGGTTCTTGAGCACCTGCCGAGTTTCCGCCTCGATGTCGCCGTCGCCCCGCATTTGGCCGTCGCTTGGGTCGAGTGCGAGCTGTCCCGAACAGTACACCCAGGGTCCGACGGCAACGGCCTGACAGTAAGGCCCGATCGCGGCGGGTGCTCGATCGGTCTCGATTCGTTTGTTCGTCATGATTCCATGCTACTTCATACTCGCATGAAGGTCGCGACGTGGAACGTGAACTCGATCCGGGCGCGCCGGCAGCATGTGGTCGATTGGCTCGACGCCGCGCAGCCGGACGTGCTCTGTCTCCAAGAGCTCAAAGTGACCGAGGGCGACTTTCCCTACGACGAAATCAAGGATTGCGGCTACGAAGCTGCGGTCTTCGGGCAGAAGACGTACAACGGTGTGGCGATCTTGAGCCGCCGTCCGATGTCGAACGTCGTCACGGATCTGGGCGGTTCGGAAAATGACCCGCAGGCGCGGCTGATCAGCGCAGAGGTCGACGGGCTGACGATCCTCAGCGCCTACTTCCCAAACGGCGGAGAGGTGGGATCAGACAAGTTCGACTACAAGCTTCGATGGATCCGCCGACTTCGGGAGGCGCTCGACCGGCGATTCGACCCCGACGCCGATCGGGTCGCCCTCTGCGGTGACTTCAACGTGGCCCCGTTCGACGACGACATCGGAAGACCCGCAGAATGGCGGTCGTCTGTGCTCGCGTGCGACGCCGTCCGTGACGCCTTGACCGAGCTTGCATCGTTTGGGCTACAAGACGCGTTCCGACCCTTTCATCCGACCGGTGGCGTCTTCTCTTGGTGGGACTACCGAGGCAGGGGATTCGAGAGAGGCAACGGACTTCGGATCGACCACGTGTACTGCACCTCGAAGCTGGCCGAACGCACGATTGGCGCGATCGTCGACCGGGAGGAGCGGGCGCGCAACTCCCCGTCAGACCACGCGCCGGTCGTCGTGGAGTTCGCGTGAGCTCGCTACTGGTCTTGGCTGGATGCGCCGTCCTGCCCTGGGTCACGTGCGCCGCCTGCCGAGCCTGGTTTCCAGTGCATCGGTCTGCCTCCGAGTCGACCCGAGAGCGAGCGCTGGTGCACTATCGGCGCACCTGCCTCTTTGCTGGCGTGTTCGCGCTTCCAGCGGCCGCCGTTGCCGGCGCGCTCGTGGCCCACCCGGCGCTCTCGACGCGGTTTCCCACCGCCGGTGCATGGTTTTTTGGCAGCGTGAGCATGACGACCGCCGCAGTCGCCATCGCGTTGGCCAGGCGCACCCCCGAAGAAGCCAAGGCGATGCCCCAACTAGAAACCGCGGGGCGCGCGGTGCAGATGTCCGCGATGCCCGTCCTCGCGACCGGGCTCGCGTTGCTTGGAAGGTTCGCCGCTCAACGGCTCGATTTGTCGGGCGGCGTCGCAGAGGCGATCATCGTTGCCCTGGTCTCGGTGGCCGCGGTGATCGTCGTCAGCCCCTGGCTCGTGATGAAGCTCGGCGTTTGGCCCGTGTTCCCCAAACCTCTCGCGATCGGACGTCGTGCCTGGCGTCTCGCACATCTTCCTGCTCCGACACCCTATCTCACGCATGCCGCCGCACTACCCTGGCTGAGGACCGCTTTGGTGAGTGACGGCTTGTTCAACCGTGCTCCTCAGCGTCACTGGCAAACCTTGGTGCGATACGAGGCGGGGGATTCACTGAGCTCGCGGGGAGAGCGCGCGCCGCGCTGGACCCTCGCCATTGCGCTGTCCGTCGTCCTGTTCATGGCTGCCGGCGCCATCGGTGCCGATGAGCCCCGCAAGCTCGTTGCAGCGACCGCCCTGGCCGTATTCTTCACCGCAATGGCAAGCTGGTTCGCCAATCGGCGCGCTTCGCCGCGGCTGTCGCTCGATTCGGAAGGTCCATCGATGGAGGAGCTCGCTCAGTCGCTTCGTAGTCTACC
>CAMYJN010000649.1 GCA_947258625.1 uncultured Polyangiaceae bacterium
ACCAGGGCGATCATCACCGGCACCTCGACCAAGGGCCCGATCACCGCGGCAAACGCGGCCCCGTGATGAATGCCAAAGGTCGCGACGGCAACGGCGATCGCAAGCTCAAAGTTATTCGACGCAGCCGTGAAGGACAGTGTCGTCGCTTCTGGATAGTCGGCCCCTGCAGCCTTCGAGAGCCAGAACGAGATGAAGAACATCGCCACGAAGTAGATGAGGAGCGGTATGGCGATGCGAACAACGTCGAACGGCAGAGCAACGATCGTGTCTCCCTTGAGCGAGAACATGACGACGATCGTAAAGAGCAGGGCGACCAGCGTGATCGGACCGATGCGCGGCGCGAACGATTCTTCGTACCAGTCGCGTCCCTTCGCCTTGATGAGGCCTGTTCGCGTCAGGAAGCCCGCGGCGAATGGGATGCCGAGGTAGATGGCGACGCTCTTGGCAATTTCCGTGATCGTGATGTCGACGACAACCCCTTCGAGGCCCAGCTGAGCCGGCAGCCAAGTTACAAAGAACCATGCGTAGACCGAGAAGAACAGAATCTGAAAGACGGAGTTGAAAGCGACCAACCCTGCAGCGAATTCCCGATCCCCGAGCGCGAGGTCATTCCAGACGATGACCATGGCGATGCAGCGCGCCAAGCCGATGATGATCAGTCCGACCATGTACTCCGGTTTGTCGGGCAACAGGGTGACGGCCAGGGCGAACATGAGCACCGGGCCGATGATCCAGTTTTGAATCAGTGACAGCGTCAGAACCTTTTTGTTGCTGAAGACGCGCCCCATCTCCTCGTACCGGACCTTGGCGAGGGGCGGGTACATCATCAGAATCAATCCCACCGCGATTGGGATGGACGTCGTACCAATGCTCATCGCGTTGAGCCCGTCGGCGAACCCCGGTACCAAGTAGCCGAGGCCGATGCCGGTGGCCATTGCGACGAAGATCCACAGCGTCAGGTAACGGTCGAGAAATGAAAGGCGGCGTTTTTGGCTAGTCATCGTGTTGCGCTTTGCATGGCGGCGGGGCGGAGCCTTCCATATACTTCGCGGCAATGAAAGCCGAGCTGTTTGAGCCCCGCCCCAGCGATTATCTGATTCAGGGCCGCAACGTAACGATGCCATGCGTCGTTCGGGACGCCTGCTCGGCAACCGCAACCTGGCTCGTCAGCGCGCGAGCTGCCCAGGCGCTGCTCCCGGGGCCCGAGCTCGAGATCGCGCAAGTCCTTCCAGGCCGCGGGCTGCTCAGCATCGCGTGCGTTGACTACCGCGACAATGACCTGGGCGAGTACAACGAAGTTTCCATTGCGTTTTTCGTTCGCAAGCGTGGTGACCGCAAGGGGCTTCCGTTTTTGGGCGCAGGGATTGATATGATCCGCGGGGTCCTTCCAACGCACATCATTCATCTACCGGTGAATCAGTCGTTCACGTGCGAGGCCGGCCAAACGATTTGGGGGTTTCCGAAAACGGTCGATGAAATCGATTTCGACACGAGCAGCGACCGCGCCCGATGCGTTTGGAACAAGGACGGGCAGAACGTGCTGAAGGTAAGCTTCCCGATGGGCGGAAAGCGCGACTTCCCCGAGCAAGAGCTTTGCACCTACAGCTACATCGACGGGACGCTACATCGAACGCCATTCATCTCGAGCGCCGAGAATCTCGGGATTCGGCTGGGCGGCGTGAGAATGGCCCTCGGTGCACACCCGATTGCGGACGAGCTGCGCTCGCTTGGTCTTCCAAAGCCGGCGCTGATGAGCCTCTGGATGGGCAAGATGAGAGGCCGGTTCGACGCTGCCGAGAGGTGTACTTGAGGCAAGGAGGGAGAAACGCATGGAAGTTCGCGCTGCAATCGCTCACAAGGCGGGCCAACCGCTGTCAATAGAGACCGTACACCTCGACGGCCCGCGCGCGGGCGAGGTGCTGATCGAAATGAAGGCGACGGGCATTTGCCACACCGATGCGTACACCTTGTCGGGCGCAGACCCGGAGGGGATCTTTCCGTCGGTGCTCGGGCACGAAGGTGCCGGTGTAGTCGTCGAAGTCGGGCCGAGCGTGAGCTCGTTGAAGCGCGGAGATCACGTCATTCCGCTCTATGTTCCGGAGTGCCGCAACTGCGAGTACTGCACCTCCGGGAAAACCAATCTGTGTCAAGCCGTGCGCGCAACGCAGGGGCGCGGCTTGATGCCCGACGAGAGCAGCCGCTTCTCGATCGGCAAGGAAACGATCTTTCACTACATGGGCACGTCGACGTTTGCGCAGCACACCGTGGTGCCGGAGATCGCCGTCGCAAAAATTCGCGAAGACGCGCCGTTCGACAAAGTTTGTTACATCGGCTGCGGTGTG
>CAMYJN010000650.1 GCA_947258625.1 uncultured Polyangiaceae bacterium
GCGGATTTCGTGCTGTCCCCCGGTACCTACGCCATCGTCTTCGGGAGCGGTGCCGCGGGTGCCAATGCGCATGGTGTCATACCTGGTACCGATGACGAGGTCGGCTCGCCTGACTACCTGTCCTGGGCTGACAACCACTGGGTCGAAGGCGGCTTTGGCGGAGCCCGGTTCTTCATCGACAGCGACCGCATCTTGCCGGACGGGACCGCGCGGGAAAGGCGCTGAGCTCGAGAGAATAAATCCTTCCGGATTACGTCTAAGGGCGCTTGTCGAAGTCTCGCCATACATGGTACTTGTCGCGATTCCGCAAGTGAAGGGGACCGAACCATGAAGAAGTTGAGCACATTCTTGATAGCCACGATTGCGATCGGGGCGTTGGGGTACCTTGGGATAGCCAAGATTTCACCGACAGCGAAAGCAGACGAGGCCGGCGCCGCAGAAGCCGACCTCCCACCGGCGAAACCAGGCGAATGTTACGCAAGGATGTGGATGCCGCCACAACTTGAAACACAGGCCGAGCAGGTTCAGATCCGCGAGGCAAGCCAGCGGATCACGACGACGCCGGCCCGCTACGAGTGGCGAGTCGAAGATGTGCTGGTTGAAGAGGAAGGCGAGCGCCTGATCCCAGTCCCTGCCAAGTGGGAGACCGTCACGGAGAAAGTCCTGGTTAAGGAGGCGTCCGAAGAGATCAAGGTGATTCCTGCCAAGTACGAATGGCAAACGGAGAAGGTCGTCGTCAAAGAGGGCGGGGAGAAGATCATCTCCGTGCCTGCTCGCTATGAATGGAAGCAAGAGAAGGTCCTAGCCAAGGCCGGGTACACGACATGGAAGAAGGGCAAGGGCGCCTACCAAAAGATCAACAACTCAACCGGCGAGATCATGTGTCTCGTCGAGGTGCCGCCGACCTATAAGACGGTCCGCACCAAGGTGCTCGCCCAGCCGGCCACGACCAAGAAGGTCAGCATCAAGCCGGCGTACCAGACCATTCGTAAACGGGTGCTCGTCGAGGAAGCGCGAGTCGTCAGGAAGGAAATTCCTGCCCAGTACAAGACGGTCAAAAGGCGCGCCCTTGCGGAACCGGCAACCACGCGGTCGGTGAAGACTCCGGCCAAGTACAAGAAGATCCGTAAGCACGTGCAGGTCGAGCCGGCTGGAAGTGAAACCATCGAGATCCCAGCGGAGTTCGCAAACGTCACCAAACAGGTGAAGGTGGCTGACGGACGCATGGAGTGGAAGGCGATCCTCTGCGAGACCAACGCGACGCGCGGTACGATCCAGCGGATCCAACAGGCACTTCGCAGCAACGACTTCCAGGTGAGCAAGAGCGGGAGACTGGACCGCAGCACCCTTTCTGCGCTCAGCGAATTCCAACGCAAGAAGGGTTTGCCCGAGGGGCAGCTCACGATCGAGACCCTCAACGCGCTTGGCCTCGAGCTCTAGACCGACGCAGCCAAGCGAACCACGAACGACGGGTGGGCCGAAAGGCTCGCCCGTTTTCGTTTGCGGATGGAACCGGCGCCTCGATCCCGCGACGGACGGCGGCGACCGAGTGCCCGATCAACCGCAAACCATCGTCCGCGTACCCGTGCATGACCTGCTCGACGGCCGCGTCGAGCTACTCATCGAGGACGCCGGCAATCGAATGGTGGCTGCTGCAATGGCTCGGCCAATCGACGTTTGTGAGCGCGGCTTCCTGGCCGGTCGTTGGCACAAAGTTGAAGAAGGCTGCGGTCGATTCATCGGCCGCGTGATGGGCGACGAAGGATAGCCTGTTGGTCATATCCGGGGTATCCACGGCCGGCGTGAGAACGGTGAGCAGGTCTTCTTTGGGAAGTTCATCAACCTCGAAGGTGAGTTCAAAGGCATCTTCCGCGGGGAGTATGGCGAAGGCCACTTCGGCGGCCGATGGCTTCACCGCTCCGGCAAGCACGGCATCCTCGGTGGCGTCTACCGTGAGGGTATCCCGGGTCCCGAGACTGGCGGCCACTTCGTTGGCCGCTGGGCGCAAACGAGCTGCAACCTCGATCTGTAATTCAAGAGAAAAGACGAGCGGGCGGGTCGCAGCTTAGCGGTCCCGCTCGCTCGCGCTTATGGGGCTAGCCGCACGACCTGCCAGCCTTCGCCTTCGCGGACGTACTGAAACCGATCGTGAAGGCGATTGGGTTGGCCCTGCCAAAACTCGATGCTGCGCGGCACCACTCGGTAGCCTCCCCAGAACGACGGGAGCGGCACTTCGCGGTTGACGAACTTTCGCTTCATTTCGTCCAGCTTCATTTCGAGCGCCTTGCGCGAAGTGAGGACCTGGGATTGATGAGATACCCACGCGCCGAGTTGGCTGCCT
>CAMYJN010000651.1 GCA_947258625.1 uncultured Polyangiaceae bacterium
CAACACCGTCTTGTCCGATTCCATCTGGGTTTGAGTTTATAGGGAGCGGCACTTACACTGAAAGCGCCTTTTGCAGGCAGGGGAGGACGCCATGGTGTGGCTCATTGCTTTGTTGGTGATTGCGGTCGCGCTGATCGCCTGGTTCGCGGGCATCTACAACGGCTTGGTCAATCTTCGGAACCGCTTCCGGAACGCATTCGCCCAGATCGACGTGCAGCTCAAGCGGCGCCATGACCTGATTCCAAACCTGGTCGAAACCGCCAAGGCGTTCCTCTCGCACGAGCGCGAGACCCTCGAATCCGTGATCGCCGCCCGCAATTCGGCCGAGGGAGCCCGTAGTCGAGCGGCCGCCAACCCGGGAGATGCCCAGGCCATGCAGGGGCTTGCAAGCGCCGAAGCAGGCCTGAGCGGTGTGCTTGGCCGTCTCTTCGCGCTGTCGGAGGCGTATCCCGATCTCAAGTCGGACAAGACCATGATGCAGCTGTCCGAGGAGCTGTCGACGACCGAGAACAAGATCTCGTTTGCACGGCAGGCCTTCAACGATGCCGTCATGCGATACAACAACAAGTGCGAGATGGTGCCGTCCAACCTCGTTGCCGGCATGTTCGGGTTCACACGCGCGGAGTTCTTCGAGGTCGAAGAGGAAGCCGAGCGCGCGCCCGTCAAAGTCCAGTTCTGAGCCATGGATTTCTTCGAGGAGCAGGTCCTCGCGCGCAAGCGAACTCGGCGTCTGGCGCTTCTGTTCACCCTCGCCGTGCTCGGGGTCATCGCCTCGGTGTACGCGCTTGCCATGCTCGTCTCCGGCTTCGTCTCCATCGACGCAGCGGGCGTCCGCTACATGACGGGCGACTACGAAAACATCGCCCAGCTCGCCCTCGCGTTCTGGGATCCCGGCGTGTTTCTCTTTGCGCTCGGGAGCACAGCCGCCGTCGTCGGCCTCGGCTCGCTTTATAAAGTCGCGCAGCTTCGCGCTGGCGGCCCGGCGGTTGCCCTTGGTCTCGGCGGGCGCAGGGTTGACCCGGATTCGACCAGGCTCGACGAGCGGCGCCTGTTGAACGTCGTCGAAGAGATGGCCATCGCCTCAGGCATCCCCGCCCCCGAAGTCTACGTGCTCGACCGTGAGCCGGGCATCAACGCCTTCGCCGCCGGGAACACCACCAGCGATGCGGTCATCGGCGTCACGCAAGGCACCCTGCAGCTTCTCCGCCGAGATGAGCTTCAAGGCGTCATCGCCCACGAGTTCAGTCACATCCTCAATGGGGACTCGCGCATCAACCTCCGCGCCATCGGCCTCCTGCACGGGATCTTCCTCCTCGCGCTGATCGGACGATTTCTAATTCGCGGCTCCATGCATAGCGGCAAGAAGGAAGGCGGCGGCGTTGCTGTCATCGGCATCGGCCTTCTCGCGATCGGCTCGATCGGTGTCTTCTTCGGGCGCATGATTCAGAGCTCGATCTCCAGACAAAGAGAGCTTCTCGCCGACGCCTCCGCGGTGCAGTTCACCCGCGACACCGATGGATTGGTCGGCGCCCTCAAAAAAATCGGCGGCGCGTCGTCGAGCTCGCACCTTCAAACCCCCAAAGCAGACGAAGCCAGTCACATCTTCTTCTCCGATGCGATTCGCCGGCTGCGCCTCTTCGCCGGTCTGTTCCGAACCCATCCGCCGCTCGGTGAACGCATTCGCAAGCTCGAGCCGAGCTGGGACGGCGAGTTTCCCGAGGTGGCGGTGCCGCGCATCGCCCAGGGCATGAGCACGCCGCCCGGGCCGCTAGGCGCCGAGGTCTACGCGTTTTCCGAAGCGCCGACCGAGCTCTCGGTGGGCCAATCTCTAGAGCACATTGGGAGCCCTCGGCCAGAGCAGGTCGCCTTCGCCCGCTCCCTTCACGCTGCCCTTCCTGAGCTCTGGATTCACGCCGTCCACCAGGCCCCGATGGCGCAGGCGATGGTGTTCGGCCTTCTCCTCGCACAGGACGAAGTGCTCCGCGGCACCGAGCTGATTCGCCTCGAGGAGCTGACCGACCCCCCGACCGCCGACCTCACGCTTCGGTTTCACTCCGAGGCGGTCGGCCGCTCCTCGGCAGAGAAGATCGCGCTCGTCGACATGGCGCTGCCGACCTTGCGCAACCTGTCCGTCGACGAGTACGAGCGATTTCGCCACGTCGTCGACGCCTTGATGCAAAGCGATCGGCGCATCGATTTGTTCGAGTACACGCTGAGCCGGATGATCCAGCGTCACCTCGCGCGTCACTTCGAGGGTGCGGGCCCGGCGCCTCTGAAGTTTCGGTCGCTTCGGGCGCTCGTGCCCGACTCGCGCGTGCTGATCGCCACCCTGGCTCGAG
>CAMYJN010000652.1 GCA_947258625.1 uncultured Polyangiaceae bacterium
TTCGTCGTGCCGCATGGGACGCCCGGGATGGAGGTCGTCCGTCTCGACAAGAAGTTGGGCATTCGGGCTTCGGATACGGCGAGCATCACGCTCACCGAGTGCCGCATTCCCAAAGACAACCTTCTCGGCAGCTCCGACATCGAAGCGAAAACGGGTTTCGGCGGGGTGATGCAGACCTTCGACAACACGCGGCCCGTCGTGGCGGGGATGGCGGTTGGTGTGGCCCGTGCCGCGCTCGAACACACCCGCGCGCTTCTCGAAGAGGAGGGCATCAAGGTTCGTTACCGGGGCCCGCTTTTCGCAAAGAGCGCCGCCGAGGCCGAGCTCATTCGCATGGAAGCGGACTGGGAAGCGGGCCGGCTCCTCATGCTCAAGGCCGCATGGATGGCGGACAACGGGATTCCCAACTCGACCGAAGCGTCGATGTCCAAGGCCAAGGCCGCGCGCGTCGGCAATCGAATTACCCTCCGCTGCGTGGAGCTCTGTGGCAGCCTCGGTTACTCCGAAGCCGAGCTCATCGAAAAGTGGGCGCGAGATTCGAAGATCCTCGATATCTTCGAGGGCACCCAGCAAATCCAACTACTGATCGTCGCGCGCTCGCTACTCGGGAAGCGATCGTCGGAGCTTCGCTGAGGAGGGCCCCATGGAAATCAACGGAATCGCTCATGCCTTCGTGACTGTGGGCGACTTCGATCGGGCCCGCGCGTTCTACAGTGAGCTCCTGCCCTTCCTCGGCTTGAAGAACGTCATGGACATTCCGGGGACCTACTACTGCGTCGGCGGTCGAACCGGCTTCGCGATTCGAGAGGCACCCGAGGCGAATCGTGGCGAGCGCTTCGACCAAGGCCGCGTCGGCCTCCACCACATCTGCTTCCGCGCCCGCAGCCGGGAAGGCGTCGACGAAGCGCACGAGTTCGTCAAGAACCTGGGCGCGAAGATCATCCACGGCCCAGAGGAAGCTATCTGGGCTCCGGGCTACTACTCCATCCTGTTCGAAGATCCGGATGGGATCCGGTTGGAGATCAACTTCGTGCCTGGCAAGGGGCTGCTGAAATAGCAGTGTCAGTGTCGGCGTCAGTGTCAGTGTCAGTGTCAGTGCCAGCGTCAGTGTCAGTGTCAGCGCCAGTGTCAGTGTCAGTGTCAGTGTCAGTGTCAGCGACAGTGTCAGCGACAGTGTCAGCGTCAGTGCCTTTGTGACGTGACTTGGTCATCGTGATCTCCTTTTTGCCTGTGAGTGGGGTCGGGCTTCGCCCTTCTGGGGAACCCCACTCTCAGGCAAAAAGGAGATCACTCATGGGACTCATCATTCAGCAACGGGCGCTTCAGGCGGCGGGAGGGCTGCGACAGGTGCTTCCGGTCGTTCGAAAGCGGGATCGGTCGCTCTTCGACCAAATCCATCGTGCGATGAACAGCGTCGTTCTCAACATTGCGGAAGCCGATGGAAATGATGCGGGAACCGCCAGGGCCCGATTCGCATCGGCATGCGGGTCGGCCAAGGAGGTGCGGGCCGGTCTTCAGCTCGCGGTGGCTTACGGCTACGTTCCAAGCTCGAAGGTCACAAAGGTGGACATCGCGCTCGATGAAATCTGCGCGATGTCATGGAGGCTCTCAGGTCGTTAGAGCCTGCGGCCCAAGCACCAAGTGATGGCGCACACCTCGTCGAGGCTCTCGTCGAGGTGCGTTGCCTTGTGGGCTTCGATGTAGCCCCAGTCGCTCGCGACCATCAAGGCCGCACGGACTTCCTTGGCGGAGCCGCAGGCGGTCGAGAATCGAGCTCTCGCGTTGCCAGCGTCATTCCCGCGCGCCTCCGCGATATTTAGAACGACACTCTGCGCAGCCCGCTTCAGTTGATCGGCCAGCGACTTGTCATGCTTGCGAATAATGTGGAGCAGGGGCACAAGCTCTCGCACCACGTTTCGTGCTCTGTCGTATACGTTTGTTTTTGTTTTCATGAGCGACTCCTTGGCTTGGGTTTGGGCTCTCACCCCGAGTGCGAGCCCAAACCCAAGCCAAGGACAAAGCGATAGCAAAGTCTGAACGCGCCAATGCCAATGCCAATGCCAGCGCCAGTGTCAGCGCCAGTGTGAGTGTCAGTGTCAGTGTCAGCGACAGCGTCTGCGTACGAGCCTGCGTCTAGCCCTGGACTTCGAACGTCAGGCCCGCTGCGCGCAGGCGTTCGACCAGTCGCATGCCCATGGTTGCGGCGGGCGTCAGAATGCCACCTTCCGCCTCGAGCTCCTGGCCCTGCAGTGCAAGACAAAGTGCGGCCTCCGAGAGCATGACGGCCGTCGAGCCGTAGCCGGGGTCGCGTTGGTCCGACACGACGCCACGCACCGAAT
>CAMYJN010000653.1 GCA_947258625.1 uncultured Polyangiaceae bacterium
CCGGTTTCGGAGAGCACCCGGGCCGCGTTCGCGGCGTCCAGCTCCCAGGGGTCCCAGATTCCAAACGACCAGATTCCCCAAACGGTCAGGAGTGAGACGACCGCAAGCACCAATCGATCGAGCGCGGCGGACCGGTCCAACACCGCGGCCAGCCTAACCTTGGCTCAGGCCTCAGTCCATGATTTCGTCGACTTGTTCGACCAGCGGCTCATCCGCGCCCGCAACGACGACCGGCACGTTCTCGATGCCTCCCAAGAGCGCCTGCCATTCCGCCAGCACACTCTTGTACGAAGACAAATCGCGTGAGGCCATTCGCAGGCCGGGGCCGTTGAGCTCGGTGAGCGGATCGATCGACCTCGTGTATTTCCTGAGACCGAAGTGCAGGTGTGGTCCGGTCGACCGGCCCGTCGACCCGACGAAGCCGATCAGCTCCCGCTGCTTAACATAGGTACCCGGACGAATACCGCTCTTGATGCGGTGCAAATGCGCATACGCCGTTTCAAATCCACCGCTGTGACGAATCACCACGAGGTTTCCGCTCGGTCCGCTGCGTCCTGCGAAGGTCACGCGTCCGTCGGCCGCGGCCCAGACCGGCGTGCCGGTGGCCGCCGCGTAGTCGACCCCAAGGTGGGGCATCGTCCGTTTGAGAATCGGATGAAAACGTCGTGGGTTGAATCGAGACGAGAGTCGGTCGTATCGGAGCGGAGTGCGCAGCCAGCCGCCTTGCATTGCGCGGCCGCTTTCGTCGTAGAACTGGCCGACCGTGCCGCCTGCTCCATAGTAGAACGCTTGCACCTTGCCGGTGCGCTGTCCGTCGTATTCGAGCGCATGCACTCGGCCATAGCGAAGGAACTCGCCGTCCACGCGTTCTTCGTCGACGACGATTCTAAAAACGTCGCCTTTTCGTGCCTGCAAAGCGAAGTTGATCTGACCTTCGAACGCTTCGACGAAGAACGTCGCAAGGCCGGCTGGGAGCCCAATGTCGAGCAGGCCGTCGCCGATCGAGATTTCCACCGAACCCGCACGCGCGATCGGCGTTCGCTCGACCTTGACCCTGATTTGTTCTGCGCGGAATACGCCATCTGCGCCGCGGGTGACTTCGACGAACTCTGTTGCCGACGGATGGTATTCGAACCGCTCGAGGTCTGCGTTCTCGTCGCGCTCGACGATGAGCTTGTGCTCGGGGCGGCAGCGCCGGAAGTCGACGATGTGCTGGAGCGCTCGTTCGATGGCCGTGCACTCCTCGGGTTCGAGCCCGGCGTTTAAAAGCGCGCCACGAAAGCTCGGCACGCCTCCAAACGGAGTCTCATAGCGCGCGTTCGGCCGCGATCGGGCCAGCGCAAGGGCTTCCTCTTCGCTGAGCTCTTCCTCGACTCCGCCGTCCGCGTCTATGGGCACCAGATCGTCGGTAACCCCGAGGTCGGCCGCAAGCTGAGCCTCCTGTCGGCCGAGGGCTTGTTCCATCCAGTCCCAGGCATGTGGGATGACGCTGCGCGCGATCCAGAGTAGCAGCACGCTGAGGACGACGGCCCCGATCACGGCCCCGAGAACCAGTCGTCGGGTGCGGCGTGCCCGAAGCTCGTTGGGCAGCAGCGCCATCTTGACCGAAGGCAGCGGCCGAAGCCCGCTAGGCTCCTTTGGACTCGAAGGATCGGCGCTCATCGAACGCTCGGCTTATCAGCGCCCCAATCAATAAGCAAAGCCCACCCCGTAAAGCGACTGCGTCGCCACGGGGCGTCGGCCCCACCTTCTCTGCGGTCGGGGCAAAGCCCCGTGGACTGGCGCAGAGCGCCGTCTTTACGGGGTTGACACCCCTTGGGGTCAGGGTTAAGACGCCGCTTCCACCCAGGGTGGACATGATGAACAGGCACGTAGCTCAGTGGGAGAGCACTACCTTGACACGGTAGGGGTCGGCGGTTCAATCCCGCCCGTGCCTACTAACTTGGAGATGACCCGGTCTTGAGCTCGAGCTACCTATTTCGGTCCGCTGACCGATGACGAATGAACCAAAAGCGCGTTCGGCGCGCGAGCTGCTCGAAGAGCGCGGCGCGTTAGGCAAAGACACGGTCGCCGCGCGGGTTGACGGCAGAGTTTACGATTTGCACAGCCCGGTTCCCGAAGCCGCATCCGAAGTGAAGGCCGTTGGCGCGCACGACCCCGAGGCGCTCGCGATCATTCGGCACTCGAGCGCCCACGTGATGGCCGACGCCGTTCAGCGTCTGTTCCCGGGAACCAAGGTCGCGTTCGGGCCGGCCACCCAGGACGGCTTCTACTACGACTACGCCAGGCCCGATGGCACGTTCTCCGAGGATGACCTGCGTACCATCGAAGA
>CAMYJN010000654.1 GCA_947258625.1 uncultured Polyangiaceae bacterium
TTCGTTCGTAACCCCAGGAACGCAGCAGAGCACGATATTCGCGAAAGCCGGTTTCAGGCGTGTCGCCCAGGCAGAACAGGGCCTCGACGCAGCCCTGGCTGCGCGCGCGATGTAGCCACTCTCGAACCTCGGCTGGGCTCATCGTCCACTCACCGGGATCGCCTGGAGACCGGCGAAACGAACAGTAGTCGCATTGGTTGCGGCAAAGATTGGTGACGGGCAAAAACACCTTGGGAGAGTACGTGAGTGTCTTGCCCCACGCGCGATCGCGACGTGCGCGCGCCGCCTCACAAAGTCGAGCGGTGTCGAGCTCGCTCAGTTGGTAGGCAATTTGATCGGTGACCGGCCCCAGACACGCGCGCTGTAGAAGAGTCGACATCGAGCTCAGTGCATCTTGGCAATGACGGTGTCCGCGAATCGGTTTAGACCGTCGATTCGCCCCTGCAGGTCGCCGCCGACCATTGGAGTCCCGTACATGAGCCATGGAACGGTGATGATGTCAGTCACGCCCGCGTCTTCGAGTCGTTTGAAGCCGTCGGCATCCCAGACGTCGGTGACGACCGCCTGGTACTCCATCGGCAGATGACTGCGTCCGTACTCCTTTCGAAAGGCTTCAATCTGGCGGACGAGGTCGAGCAGATCCTTCGACTTCAGCATCGCCGAAGACCAGCCGTCGCCGTACTTCGCGGCGCGCCGAAGCCCTGGCTTGGAGTGGCCGCCGATGTAGATCGGGATCGGTTGGCTTGGCACCGGGCTCATCTGAATCTTTCCGAAATCGTAGTGCTCGCCGTGGTACTCGACCATTCCACCTCCCCAGATGAGGCGCAGGATTTCCAGGCACTCGTTCATGCGCTTTCCGCGGGTTTCAAACTCCGTGCCGCACCACTTGAATTCTTCGGGCAACCAGCCGAGCCCGCAGCCGAAGCCAAAGCGGTTGTTTGAAAGCGCCGCAAGGGAAGCGACTTGTTTCGCAACCAAGACCGGATGGCGAACCGGCAGCTTCACGACGCTGGTGTAGAAGAAGATCGATTCGGTGGCGGCGGCCATCGCCGCTGCACCTACAATTGGCTCGATCCACGGTGTCTCGCCGTCCCACATACGGCTGCCGTCCTGGGTATAGGGGTACGGCTTGCTGACCTCTTCTGAAAAGAAGATCGAATCGGGCAAAACGATGGCATGGTAGCCGAGCTTCTCCGCCTCGCGGGCCACTGGAATGTAGTGCTCCGGTGGCGCCATGGCGATGGACGCACTGAATTTCATCGGACGGAGCGTAGCATAAGGGAGCCGTCGGCAAAGCCGCGATCGGCCGCGAATGCAGCCCTGGACGGCCTGTTCTTCCGCAGCCTATGCCCGGTCTCTGGGAATTCGCGTGCCGATGACACGCGTGACGTTGAGCCAGGCCAGCATGCGAGCCGAAAGGAGTGGCTTTCCGGTGTTCATGAACCCAACGCTGATGTCTCGATCCGGGTCTGCCCATCCGAGTACGTTCGTGAAGCCGAGGTGACCGAAGGCGTTAGCCGTACGCGGTCCGTAGAACCCGAAGCTTCGCAAACCAAGCATGAATCCCATCGACAGAGGGATCGGCATCATCAGCACGCGATCGACCTGCCCTGTCACCTGAGGCTCCACGGCGCGAGCGACCGTGCGTTGTTCGAAGATCCGGACGTCTTGATACGTACCACCGCAAAGAAGTGTCTCGAAAAAGCGGGAGATTTCTTCCGGGGTAGCGATGACATTGGCCGCCGGCGAAACTGCGGTTCGGAAACGAGGATCATTGCCGAGCTCGACGAGCTCGCGCATGGAGGCGCCAAAAGCGACGTGAACGAGATTTTTGTACGGCCAAGTCGGCGTGGGGCCGGTGAACGCGTCGACCGCGACCCGGTCGAGGAGCTCCGGGGCAACCCCGTAGTTGAAATGCTCCATTTTGAGGGGCTCGCGGACCCTCTTCGTCAAGAACTCCCGTATGTCCTGCCCGGTCACCCGCCGAATGATCTCCCCCAAGATGTACCCGCTCGTCACGGCTTGGTACGCCTGTACGCTGCCCGGCCGGTGCGTCGGCTCGAGGTCGCAAAACGCTCGTACGATCTCCTCCGGCTTCGAGAGCAGGTCGAGGTCGATGGCCTCTTCGGGTGTCGGCGGGATTCCCGCACGATGGGTGAGGACGTCGCGAATGGTGATGCTGTGCTTCCGTCGCTTCGCAAACTCCGGAATGAACGTCGCCACCGGCTCATCGACGTGCAGCTGTTCCTCTTGCTGCAAGAGATGGATCAGCATGGCGGTAACGGACTTCGAACCGGAAAAGAAGTTGTACAGCGTGTCCGGTGTC
>CAMYJN010000655.1 GCA_947258625.1 uncultured Polyangiaceae bacterium
GGAAGGTCGTGCTCGTTGATTTTTGGGCGTCCTGGTGCCGGCCTTGCAAGCAGGAGATGCCGGTGCTCGAGGCGCTGCACGAGAAGTATGCCGCGCAGGGGCTGGTGATCGTCGGCGTCAACATCGACAGCAGCTCGAAGAAGATGAACAAGTTTTTGAAAGGCACACCGGTGAGCTTTCGGATCGTTCACGATCGGAAGCTGGTCGTCGCAAACAGGTACGAGCCCGAAACGATGCCCACGTCGTACTTAATCGGAAAAGACGGGACGCTTCGGCATGTGCACGAAGGATTCGGGAAGGGGGACGCCGGGGCACTAGAAGAGCGGCTAAAGGCGTTGCTCGCCGAGACTGACGGAACCGATTGACGAAACAGAGCACGGAAAAATGCACGATGCCCGGACCGTCAACCGTCCAATCGGAGAACGCCTCGCGACGGGCGTGCTCGCGGGCGTACCGGGACGCGGCGGAACGCGACACGGGAGTTCAACGGACGGGTCGGCTTGCAAAGGTGGCCGGATGGACTGGGGACCTAGGCCACGCAAGCCGCCCCTCGGAGCTCGCGCCAATCGGGGCGGATTGCTGTCTTGCCGATTGTCACTCACACGCCGCCGAACCCCCGCATCGCGTTCCGCCGCGCCCCTGAATCCATATCCATTCAATAGGAGAACGGCTCGGGATGGGCAGCACAGGGATTGGGCCGGCGCCTAGCCGTATGTCGACGTGCGATGCCGTGGCGACGGGGCGCCCGATCGCGAGCTGTTCTCCGGTTGTATAGTTGGCCGGTTAGCGGCTTTCGGTCACGGCCTGGGCTTTGGGTAGGGAGGCGCCTCGGGCTACGAAGGCGCTCAGTTGCTGGGTGATGTAGTCGACGACTTCGCAGTCCGCCTCGGTGAACATGCCGCGGACGGCGCCGTTGGCGAGTTGGAGGACGCCGAACATGCGGCCGCGGTGGACGAGCGGGCGGTACAAGAGGGCGCGGACGTCGAGGCCGGGGACGCCGTCGATGTTTTCGTTGAAGCGTGGGTCGGCGGCGGCGTCGGCGAGCACGAGTACGGCGTGCTCTCCGAGCTCGCTTGCCGCGGCGAGGAGACCGGAGGCGGAGGGGAGCCCGTGTCCATGTCTCGCTTTCGCGCCGGTTCCCCGCGCGGCGACGACTCGAAACTGATCGGTGTTGATGTCGAGGAGGAATGCGGCCGTGGCCTCCGAAGGGACCAGCTCTTCGAGAAGATGCACGGCAAACTCCAAGGCCTCTGCGCGGTTCTTCATGAACAGAAGGTCATGGCAGGCCTCAAACGCGGCAGCGAGTCGGTCTTCGGTTGGGGGCGGGGCGACGCTGCTGAGCCTCGGCGCCTCGGAATGGCGGGTTTCATCTTCCAGCGGAAACTCGATGTCGATGCTCTCGTTCCAATCCTTCCATTCCACGCGCACGACCGGGGCATGATCCGGCTCGCGTTTCCAGATGTGATCGAAAAGCTCGATCCGCACGAACTTCGCGCCGCGCTCCTGGGCAAGCTCGTTTTGCACGTCACGGAGCAGCTTGGTGGCGAGCTTTTCACCCGTCCCGGTTTGGAAGGGCACCGGCACGGCGTACATTCGCTCGCGGAAATGAATCGGACTCGAGCTCGTGGGGCTCTCGTCTCTCGAAGCCAAGAGGATCAGCTTGCTCTCAACCGTCGCCGGCGGTGGGCTGGTCGGCTGAGGCGCGCTGGCTCGACGAACGCGGATGGGCTCGGGCGCGGCTGGTGCAGGCGGCTTCGGCGACGGATGAAACGCCGCCTTCGGCTGCAGTGGAATCGTATCGCCGGAGCCCGGGCGGGGTCGATTCGCCGCAGAGGCTGCAGCATTCGCAACGGTCGGTGTCGGGCTCGGCGCCTCGGCTGGAAGGACCTGATAGCGGCGGCGTTGACGGGCGTCTTGGATGGTGACGGTCCCGTTGGGGTTCACGTTGCAGCTCGCGCCGGCAGGGACGCCGCCCGACTCGCCGATTATGGCGCGGCCCTGTTGGAGCGCACCGGGCCACGTTGGCGCCTGAACGGTCCCTAGAAACAGCGGCTCCGATCCGCCGAGCTCGCTGATTTCGACTTTCCAGTACTTCGTAGCCACGTGGTCCCGCTGGTGCGCCGCCATGATAGCCGGGATCGCCAACAAAGTCGCATCTCCGGCTAGCGCCGCGAGGGTGGCCAGTGTAGGGACCGCCAGTGTGGATCCTCGTGATCGGGCGTGAAGGCCTCGAAGAGCGCGAAGGCAGTGCCGTAGCCTGCCTTCACGAGCTGGGCTGCGAGGTGCAGACCGCCAACCTTTGGGATCGCTTGGACACCGAGGAG
>CAMYJN010000656.1 GCA_947258625.1 uncultured Polyangiaceae bacterium
TCTTCTACCCAGTCCGACAGATCCATGCCGCCGATCGTACCAGAGCGAAGATCTTGGGAGAAGGGTCAAGGAGCTCTTCGGCCCTGGCCGACAACCAGGGCAGGGCGCCCTGGTTTAGCGGTTCTAGCCGCCGCAGTAGTCATCGCCGCCGGAGCCGGAGGAGCCGCAGGTTTCGGCGGGAGCACCAGCAGGGCACTGCACAGGAAGGCTACACGGATACGTGCACCGGTTAGCAAGCCCCCCAACGTCGCGGCACAGTCCGCTTACCGGGCAATCGGCATCGATGCCGCTCGGGCACCTCTCGTCAGCAAGTAGAGCGCGCACTGCAGGACACGTCGCCAGACTTTCGTCGACGCCGCAATAGTCAACTTGGCTGGAGAGGTCGGACAGGCTTGGGCGATCGCGAAGAGTGACCGAGTAAGGACGGACACAACCCCCGTCCGTGCTCTTCAAACAAAACCCCGTCTGGTCGTTTGGAAAGCGGTCGTCCGGGTTCACGTAGAACATCGGCACGCAGCGATGTGCCTCGGACGCTGCTCCGCCGTCGCCGCACTGACTGTCGGAGACGCATTCTTCGCAGACATCGAGGCTTCCGACCAAGACATCTGTGCATTCGTTCGTAGCAGGGTTGCAGGCCCTGAAGCCGGTGCAGGTTTCAGCTTCGGATTCCGGCGTACAGTCGACGCAGACTCCCTCTTCGTTGCAGGCGTTGAGGATCCCGGGGAGACCGTCCACATCGTCGCATTGACCGTTTTCGGTGCACGGCACGCACATGCCTGTATCACAGCGCGCTGCAGCCGGATCGGTGCAATCCGTGTCTCCGAAGCAGGCGATGCAGCTCGAAGTGCCGACGTCGCAGAGGAGATCTTGGTCGGTGCAGTAGGCGTCCTCGTCGGCCGTGCATTGCACACACTCGAGCGCGTCGCTGCAGAGGGGGCGGTCGTTGGGGCAGGAGACGCTGCCGCAGAGGCCGCCGGTGCCGCCCGCTCCAGCAGAACCACCACTTCCACCAACCCCACCCATGCCACTGTTACCAGCTTCGCCACCCATCCCGCCAGAACCAGCGCTGCCGCCCATGCCACCGCTGCCACCCGCCGCGCCGGAGCCGCCGGTGCCGGCAGCGCCGCCACCCGTCCCGCCGTTACCAGCCGAGCCGCCGTCGCCCCCGCTTCCGCCATCGCCAGCAGCGCCACCGCTACCACCATCACCCGTCGTCTCACTGCATCCGACCAGCGGCATCACCCCCAATGCGCAGACACATAAAAATCCGAATAACCACCGCATGACAACCTCCCGGTCCGGTCATGGGTAACGTGGGGTCGCCATGCAGCCTGTGGCTATACGCAATTCTTTAGCTATTTCGGAGGCGCAGACGTTGCGCCACGGTCACCCGGAAGGTCCCACGTAGGGACTCCGCTTTTCACCATTCGGCACGAAAGCGCGCAGCCTTTGCGCTGCGTCTTACAAACCTTCGCTCGAAGAGGGGTGCTGGACCGATCACGCGAGCTGCGCGGCCTCTCGTAAGCGACGAGCGCGATTTCCATAGGCGGCGGTGCTGAACGCAGAACTAACGCTGCACCTCCAACGCCCCCACGCCGCCGCCAAGGGTTTGAGACCGAACGCTTGTGCCCATCGATGGCCTCGAGCCGGCGTCGTTCCTCCTTTTTCTGCGTCAACTTTCGCGACGCCAACACGAGGCCGACTACGCCGCCGATGAGTATCGCGAATCCGGTGCCCATCAATATCGGCCCGGTGGCGAAGGGTTCCCGCAGCGCGGCATGTCGGGCGGGCAAAAGAGCGTGGTTTGAAGACTTCTGATCGCCGCTCCCGACGCAATCATGATCACCCCCCCGGGCACGAGAATCGAGCTTATCCCAACGCCAGCACGTGGCCCGGCGAGACGACTGTGTGCTTGTCCCGTTGAACGGCTCGGGGGCTGGTACCCGTACCGTTCGCCACTTAGGTCGGGCCTTCCTGGCTTCTGCACACCAGGTTCAGCGGTCGCAGCTTCCTCGTCGACTTGCGCACCCGCGCTTAGAGGCAAAGCCGCGAAGGCGAGCACACAGACACAGCCAACCAAGTACCGCATGAGTGACCTCACCGATCTGCTCACCGGCCGTTCGATCCAGTGACCAACGTGCACTGAGCGTCCGCCCGGATCGTAACGAACCGTGCCCTGATCGGATAAACCGTTCCTGGCATTTTTAGGCTGCACTCCAGGCCCTCTCCCTTGGGGGTCACGATCAGCTCCTCCGTCGGGTCTACATTCCAAAAAGTGAGGTCTGGGCCGCCTCCGGGAAAAAGCTCCTCGGACAAGACTTC
>CAMYJN010000657.1 GCA_947258625.1 uncultured Polyangiaceae bacterium
AGCTCGATGAAGCGTATGCCGATCCGGAAATCGCTGCGGTCTTCGGCTTCGGCCACCTTGCGGTCCTTGCCGTTGCAGCGCGTAAGGATCTGCCCAAGCCGACGATTCTTCCGTTTGTTTTCGGGGCGCAACAACAAGGGCTGCCTCGCAGAGGGGACGTCAGCGGAAAACGCAACCTCTGCTACATCAGCGAAGAGCTCGATATCCGCGACGAGGCTGCGCGGCTGGAGCAGGTCGCCGGCTCCAAACGGATCGTCCTTCTTGCGGAGGAATCGCAGCGAGCGATGGTCTCCTCGGTAACGGGCATCGAAGGGGTGACGGCGGCGGTTGCCGAGCCAACCGCCGACGCCTTGCTAGCGGCCATTCCCAAGACCGCCGACGGCCTGATCCTCACTCCGATGCGGCAGCTCAGCCTCGAAGCTCGGGTTCGGCTTCTCGACCAGATCACCAAGCGCCGCATTCCAAACATCGCAGTCAGTCCTCGTTGGCTCGACCAAGGCGCGATGATGTCGATTCGGTCTAGGAACAACGCAACCCGGAGAGCTCAGCGCGCGGCCCTCAACCTCGACCTTATCCTCGAAGGCCGGCCAGCCTCTCAGATTCACGTGGAGTTCGAAGAACGCCAGGAGCTGCTCATCAACATGCAAGCGGCGCGCGCCGTCGGCGTGCGTCCGAGCTTCGAAGTGCTGCTCGAAGCGAACATGGTGCACGAAGAAGAGGCTGCCGACGAAAACCGACTCCAGATGAGCCGCGCGATGAAGGAGGCGGTCGACGAGAACTTGGACCTGCTGGTCTCCGAGCGGTTCGTCGAGGCAGGAGAGGAAGGCGTGAAGGTCGATCGAGGCCCCTTGCTGCCCCAGGGGCAACTGCAAGTTGGCATCGTCTATCAGGACCCCGATCGGATCGTCCCCGGAGGACAGGTCGCCGAATGGCAGGCATCCACCTTCGCCCGCGCGAGCCAGAGCCTCTATTCGGAGCGGGCGTGGACGCGCTTCAAGACGCGCAAGCTCGCGCAGCAAGGGCGTGAGTACGGTTACTTCACCGATGTCCTCGATATCATGCTCAGCTCGGGCGTGTCCTACGTCGCCGTGCTTCGGGCTCAAGCGCAGGAGCGCATCCAGCGCAGGAACATTCAACTCACGCGGGAGTACCTCGAACTCGCTCGGCTGCGGCTCGAAGTCGGGGTCGCCAATGCGAGCGAGCTCTATCGTTGGCAGGTGACGCTAGCCGACAACCAGGCCTCGGTCGTCGACGCGCGGGCAATCGTGGAGCAATCGAAGATCGAGCTCAACCGGGTGCTCAACCGGCCCTCCGAACGGCCGATTGCGCCGATCGACCTGCCTGTTGACGAGGCTGGCCGTACGCGACCCCCCGAAGACCCGATCAGCAAATACATGAACGACCCGTGGTCCTTCGAGAAGCTCAGGGATTTCATGGTCCGGGAGGGGTTGCGCAACTCACCCGAGGCCCGCCAGGTCGAAGCCCGAAGAGCGGCGGAGCGACGCCTCAACGAAGGCCGCACTCGGGAGCTCTGGTTGCCCGAGTTTTTCGTCGAAGGCGGCGTCCAGCACGACTTCTGGCGAGACGGGGAAGGCGCCACTGTTCCCCAGCCAAATCCGCTCAACATCCCGCAGCCCGACAAGTTTGGCTGGGACGTCGGGCTCTTCCTGGCTATTCCGCTATCGCGAGGTGGCTCGGGCGTCGCGGACATGCGTCGAAGCGCGATTTTGGTCGAACGACTGACCGCCGAGCTCGATCGCGTCGAGCAGAACATCGATACCGGCGTGCGCACCGAGCTGTACAGCGCGGCTGCGACGCTCGCCACCGTGGAGCTCACGCGCAAAGCGGCGGTCGCGGCGGCCAACAATCTGGTTCTGGTCACCGATCTGTATCGTCGCGGGAAGGTCGACATCATCACGTTGGTCGACGCGCAGACCCAGAGCCTGGTTGCCGACCTCGGCGCAGCGAACGCCGTGTACGACTATGTTCTCGCCTTGCTGTTCGTCAATCGCGAGGCGGGGCACTTCCGCAACCTCGACACCCCCAACGCACAGCAGGACTTCGCGCGGCGGCTCGGCGCGTTCGTCTTGGCGGCCGAATCGCCAGACCTCAGCGTGGTCCCAACCCCGTAGACATCTGGGCACTTGGGCTTTAGGCTCGTCGAGCCGGAAACCCCGGGCGAGGTGGTCATGACGAGATCCGGGCTGCGCACACTGCTGGTCCTCACAGCTGCTCTGTCTTTTGCGTTTGCCTCGCCGGCTGAGGGGCAAAGGAACGCCCGGCCGGCGTTCCGCATCATGATGATTGCCGACGGCGAT
>CAMYJN010000658.1 GCA_947258625.1 uncultured Polyangiaceae bacterium
TCAAGGCGGTGAACCTGCTTCATGGATTAATGAAGCAGATGCTCGGGCAGATGGCATAGCCGGCGCGCGGCTAGCGCAGCGTCGAGAGCTTGTCTCGGTGCTTGGTTTGGAGCGCGTTGTAGTCGTCCTGGGTGAGGCTCAACGCTTTGGCGAGGCGGCGCAGCTGGGTTTGCTCTTCATGCTTGAGGACGTGGTCGGCGACGGCCATCTCGATCAGGACTTCGAGCACTTCGAGACGCAGCTCTCGATCGGCAAGCTCCCGCAGATCGCGCGTCCAGTCGTGGTCGCCGAGGAGCGCCACGCGGCTGATATGATCGGCGAGAAGCCCGCAGATCGCATCGACGCCGGCCTGGCTGAGGCCGTGGACGCGGCTGAGCTCCTTCTGGATGGTCGCCTCTTCTTGCACCGAATAGTGCCCGTCGGCGTAGGCGACCTTCGCAAGCAAGCCAGCGACTGCGGTCACGATGCGTCGCGTCGCGTCGTCGGCGTCGACGAGGTAGCGCTCGACGATTTCCGCGAGGCGGTCACGCGCCTCGGGGGTCACTTCGTTGGGCGTGTCTTTGCCACCAAAGATCATCGGGGTTTCAATAGACCGGACGATGCCGATGCACAAGGGCGTTAGAGGCCTGCCTTGACTGCGCCCCAAACGATCGCGGAGATCGCAGCGCCGGCAATTCCCAACAGAAGCCCGTCTCGCACGAAGAATGGAAGAAGCAAAAGAAGCAGACCCGCGCCCAATTGTACGGGCCGGTGCTGCTTCTTGCCGTAGACGAACATGACGAAACCCACGCTACTCACGATGAGGGAAACGATGAGATAGGCGGGCTCAAGCACGGTTAGCCGGGCTTGTACGCCACGGCTGCGGACGACGGGCCGGCCAAGGGAATCACCTCGAATCGATCGAAGCCGACCTCGCTGCACCATTCCGTGAAATCTGCGCCCGAATAATCGAAGGCGTCCCCAAACTCGATGAGCATGTTGAGTGACATCAACAAGCCGAAGGCGTTTTCCCGCCGCGCGTCATCGATGAGCGCTTCGACGACGATGAACGCCCCCCCGGGCGGCAGGGCGTCGTAGGCGAGCTTGATGAGGTGCTTCTTCTTTTCGAGGTTCCAGTCGTGGAGGATCATGCCCATCGTGATGACGTCGGCCTTCGGAAGCGGATCCTTGAAGAAGTCGACGACGGCGGTCGAAACCCGATGCGGCAGCCCGGCCGCTTCGATGTACCTCTTCGCGATGGGCTCGACTTTGGGCAGGTCCGCGCTGACACAATGCATATGCGGGTTTTCCGACGCGACCATGCAGGAAAGCTGGCCAGTTGCGCCGCCAACGTCACAGAGCGTCCTGTATTTCGAGAAATCAAACTTCTTGGCGAGCGCTCTGAAGTTGCCGGCGGACACACCCGCCATTGCGGTCATGAACTGCTCGATTCGCTCCGGCACTGCGTAAAGCTTGGCGAACATGGGTTCGCCGGTTTCTTTGATTTCGTTTTGTGGTTCGCCGGTCTTGAGCGCTTCGGTGAGGTTGTTCCAGAACCCGTAGAGACGGCTGCTCGACATCTCGAGAATGCCGCCGATGTAGTTCGCGCCCTCCTTGTCGAGGAAGACCGCCGTCTCGGCCGTGTTGCCGTAGAGCGCGTCGGGCCCATCGCCGTCTCGACGCAGCAAGCCCAGGGCGACCAGCGCATCGGGGAAGTCTGGAATCGCACGCGGGTGCAGACCCAATCGCTCGGCGATCTGCGCGCCGCTCATCTTGCCGGTCCCGAGCTCGGTGAACACGCCGAGCTCGACCGCCGTGAGCAGCGTGCGGGATCCGAAGAAACCCATGCCTACTTGCATGATGTGGGTAGGATCAAGCTCTTCTTCGCGCATGAACCGCCTCCTTGGATAGAAGTCGGATCCTTACAACCGGAGGCCCCAGAAATGCAACCGAGAAAAGGCTAGGCGTCTTCGGTGGCGAAGAAGAACGTGCAGTTCGGCAGGTCCATGAACGCTTCTTGCGCTCGCCGCAGGGCGTCGATGAGCTTGTCGCCGGAACCCGAGTCGAGAAACGCGACCACGTCGTTCCCGCGTTCCCACCAGACCTCGACCATCCCGTCGTAGGGCGCCTTTGTGCCGCGGTCCTGCATGATCTCGAGGTTTTGCTCCACGACGAGCGGCGTGCTTGCCACGCATCGGAGCCCCTCGGAGGCTTCGGCGATGCCCCGCGCCTTCTCCACATAGTCGGCCCAATGCTCCTGGAACGCTTGCTTCGACAGGCCCGGCTTGCGGCGCACACATTGAACGAACTTGATCATGATGGCTCCTTGCCCCGTTGG
>CAMYJN010000659.1 GCA_947258625.1 uncultured Polyangiaceae bacterium
ACGTCGAGCGCCGGAGATAGGCCGATTCGAGCCGCCGCCGTCGTTCGCACATTTGCATTGGTCGCGACCTTCATTCCGATCCAGCCCGCTGCAGCCGAGGAGGCTGCGCCGACAACGAAGGCGCCCGCGATCTGCCAGCCGCGATCTGCGTCACCGAAGTAGGCAACGCCCAGAATCGCGCCGACGACGAGCACGAAAATCGTGAGCACGCGGTACTCCGCCCGAAGGAACGCCAGTGCGCCTTCCTGAATCTGGCCCGCGATTTCGACCATGGTTGCGTCGCCCGGATCTTGTTTGGAAACCCAGTTCGCCTTCACCCAGGCGAAGATCAGAGCAAGCACGCCCGCTGCTGGGGCTGCGTAAATCAGATTTTGCATATCCGCTGAACCTCTATTCGAGCCCGACCCCGGTTAAATGCTGGCGGGCGGCGCGTTTCTACAAGATTTCAAAATCAGGTCAAACGCAGCGGGACCGTTTCGGTCAGAACCCTGGAATTACAGCGAAATCAGCCGGCGCGGACTTCCGCGATGGCATCTTTGGCCGCAGCGAAGTCCGACGGGCCCTGAACGCTGACCCGGCCTGCCCGCTTGTCGATGCGGACCAAAAGGCCGCTCAAGATCCTACCCGGACCCACTTCGACGAAGAGCGAGACCCCGTCGTCAATCATTTTGCGGACACTCTCCTCCCAGAGAACTGGCCGGCTGACCTGGCGAATCAGCGCGCCCTTCGCGGCAGCGGCATCGCGGATCGGCTTGGCGTCCACATTGACATACACCGGCACGCGGGGGTCCGAGAAGTTGATCTGCTCCATGTCTGCACGAAGCCGCGCTTCGGCAGGCTCCATCAAGCTCGAGTGAAACGGTGCACTGACCGGAAGGGTACTGGCCCGGGCGCCGGCCGCTTTGAGCTTCGTCCCCGCCTCGCTCACAGCCGACGACTCGCCCGCGATCACGATTTGCTGAGGAGAGTTGTAGTTGACGGCCTCGACCAGGCCGGGGACCTCGGCACAAATCCGTTCGACGAGTCCACGGTCGGCCTTGAGCACCGCCGCCATCGAGCCTTGGCCGTAGGGCACCGCCTCTTGCATGTACTCGCCGCGCTTTCGTACGAGACGCACCGCATCGCCGAGCGCGAGTGTGCCCGCCGCAACGTGGGCCGAGTACTCACCGAGGCTGTGTCCGGCCACGACGTCGAACGGCGCGTCGAGCGCACGCAGGATCGCGATCGACGCGGTCAGAACCGCGGGTTGGGTGTTGGACGTAAGCTTCAGATCTTCCTCGGGACCCTCGAAACAGAGCTGCGAGATGCTTTCGCCGAGCGCTTCATCGGCTTCTTCGAACACGCTGCGGGCCGCATCGGACGCTTCGAATGCATCGCGACCCATCCCGACTTTTTGGCTGCCTTGACCGGGGAAAACGAATGCGACCTTGCCCATGGGCTGGCGGCATAGCACGATCTGTAACGGGTATCGCTTGGAAGAAGAGCCAAACGCAGAGGACAGAGAGCACCTGAGCGCGCTTTCGATCGGTCATTTCATCCTGGCCGGGGTCGCCCTGCTCGGAGGAATTCCAACACTGATGTTTGGGGTCGCCGGCGCGAAGCTGATCGATGAGGTCGGAACAGATTTCTCGATGGCGATGGGTGAAATTCCGGGACAAGCCGGCACCGACGCATTCGGAGGCAGCCCCGAAGCGATGGCTCAAGACCTCAACACCCTGATCATGACCATGATCGTCGGCGGCCTCCTCATCGCCATCATCAGCGCGGTGCACCTCGCCGTCGTCGGAGTGCAGATCCGCAAACGCCGCTGGTGGACGTTCTGCTACCTCACCGGCTGGGGTGAATGCCTGATGTTTCCCTTTGGAACGGTCCTAGGCATCTTCACGATCATCGTCCTTGCGCGGCCTTCGGTGAAGCGGCTCTTCGGGGTCCAGTGACTCGCCTGGTGACTCGCCTGGTGACTCGCCTGGTGACTCGCCTGGTGACTCTCTTGGCGATTGACAAGGACCCTGCCCGGCCGTAGCGAAAGGGGTGCAGTGGAGGCGCAGCAATGCTTGAGCCCGAAGTCTTGGAACAGCGAATTCGTGACGGTCTAGGAGAGGTCTCCCATCTGGTGATCACCGACCTGACCGGCACCAGGGACCACTGGGAGGCGCTGGTTGTCTCGGCGGCTTTTGCGGGAAAAACACCCGTCGAACAGCACCAAATGGTCTACGCTGCCCTGGGCGAGCTGATGGCCGGGCCGGTCCACGCACTTGCGCTCAAGACCTACTCGCCCGAGAGTTGGGCTGAGGCAGAGGGTTAGACGATGGACGA
>CAMYJN010000660.1 GCA_947258625.1 uncultured Polyangiaceae bacterium
CGAGCAGGCCACCACCTTGCAACGGGCTCTCGGCATGCGGCGCGACGGTGCAGGCTTTGGGCGAAGCGCCGACCGGCCGCTCGAAGCGGACGTGATCGTCGTGGACGAGGCTTCGATGGTCGACCTCGGTTTGATGCGGCAATTGCTGAACGCAACGCCAAAGGACGCGACCTTGTTGATCGTCGGGGATCCGGACCAGCTCACCTCGGTGGAAGCCGGCTCGGTGCTCCGGGACCTGGTGACTGCAAGCGCCCAAACCCCTTGGAACGGCGCGGTCACGCAGCTGACCAAGACCTATCGCTACGATGAGACACAAGCCCTCGGCCAGCTCATCGCGGCGATCCGGGAAGGCGACGGGGCAACGGTCCAACGCCTGCTCGACCAAGATGGTGCAACGGACCTGGTCTGGGTCGCGTCGGCCGGCTTACCCGCCGAGCTCGATCGCGCCGCTTCCCATTGGTCCGCCGCGCTGCGCACGCGGAACCCGACGCAGCATTTCGACCTTCGCAGCCGCTACGTGATGCTCAGTCCGTTTCGAAGAGGGATGGTCGGCACGCGAAGGCTCGGCGCCGCCGTGGTCGACCGACTCTACCAAAGCGAAGGACGCGAGACCGCGGTGAGGCCGATCATCATCGAAGAAAACAGTCACGAGCTGAAGGTGTACAACGGAGACTTTGCAATGCTCGTCGAAGGCGAGCCATCGATCGCCACGGTGCAGAGCGAGGCGGAAGGATTTCGTGAAATCGCCGCGGCGAGGCTACCGCGCTATTCCGATGCGTTCGCGCTGAGCGTCCACAAAGCGCAGGGCTCGGAGTTCGACGAAGTGCTGTTCGTTCTTCCAGACGAGGACGCGCCGATGTTGAGCCGCGAGCTTCTCTACACGGCGGTCAGCCGTGCCCGCCGCGCGGTGCGGCTCGTCGGACCGAAGCAAGTCGTATTGGCAGCGCTTGCCCGGAGCGCGCGACGCTACTCAGGGCTCGTCGACGCAATCGCCGAGGCGCTCGACTGATCTGAAGAGCTGGAGCCGAGAATCAAAAGGCGGGGTCAGGCAGCCTGCGGCGGCCACTGACGACGAATCTTCTGAGCGACCTTCGCCGCGGTTTCCTCGTCGATGGGCTGCGTCGGATCCACGCCCAGCTGTTTGAGGATCACTTTGCAGTGAGCCGGGTTCCAGTTGAGGAGCTTGGCTAGCTCCCTGAGCTTGTATCCCTCTGTGACGTCCATCGCGCGCTTCCTTTACTAACCGTAAATTTATAGCGCAGAATGGAACGTGATCCAAGCCCTTATTTGCCAGTTAGTAAATAAGCGACAACACCCAATAAGGTGAGTAATAACAAGGTGATGATCAGCGAGCTCGGTCCTCGCATGCCTGGAGACGGCATTGAATCGGGGGGAGGCGCCATGGGGGGCCCTTCGACGGGCTGGGCCGCGAGAAACTCCTCGATGAGCTGCGTCGCTTCCGCGACTTGGTCCATTTCGACACGAATCTCGGTGCCGTGCCGCTGCCGGTCGGTGATGCCGGGGTAGGCCGTGTCGCGGTGATTGACCAGGACAGCGGCGATGCCCTCGCCTTCCAGGGCTTCCTGGAGAGCCAGTGCCTGCACCTCGTCGTCGGTCTCGTAGACGCTTCGTGTCTCCATGGCTTACTCCGATTGCACAAAAGGTGGCACCGGACAATCAAGCGCGTCGCCGATGGCGCGGATGAGCTCCGCCTCGTGGTCGGTGACCTTGTCGTCGGCCATGACCGTGGCGGCACAGGCCAACATGAGCCCCTTCTTGAGCGAGGGCGCCGCGGCATCGTATCGGCTGAGCGCTCGATCGACCGCAGCAAGGGTGCATTCGCTCTCGGTCGGGATGGGACCTCCTGCGTCCCCGAGATGAAGCGTCTGCGCGCCGTGCCGATACGCGCGCTCGGCTTCTGCCTCGGTTCGGCTTCCAACTCGAGCCAGGGTGGCGATCAGCACGCGCGAGTCGGGCACGAGCGCGCGAAGCGACCGGAACTTCAGAGGCGCCGGGCCCGCACCCTCGAAGTGACGCGCGAGGTGACGCTGGATCATCCGGCTCAGCGTGTACTCGAACAAATCGATGCGCCGGTCGCTTTGCATCAAGGCGTCTACGACGTGGCGAAATCGCTCGTACTCGTCGACGGACAGGTTGCGCAAGGTCGGCAGCGCCATGTCGACGAGCGCGATTTTCTCGGCCGAGGAGCGGCCGACCGCCTCGGAGTGAAACCGAAGCGTGAGGTCGGCGGTCGGGGGGTCGGTCAGCTCCTCGAGGCGAATCAGCTCGGTGCCGCGGAGCACTTCGTCCTGTG
>CAMYJN010000661.1 GCA_947258625.1 uncultured Polyangiaceae bacterium
CCGGCGACTGATTTGAGCAGCGACGTCATTTGGCGACGTGCGCTTCACAGCGGGGTTCTACTGAGTCCCAGACAGTCCAAACCGCCGGTGAACGCAGCTGCGGTCGCCGACGCACTGATCAGATTCCCGACACGCAAGCCGGTCAGCAAGGACAACCTCGAAGTTGTCTTCGAACCCGATCCGGCCCTTTGGGACGGCACCCATGCCAACAACCTCTGGGCGCTGGAACTGCCGAGCCCGATGACGAAGCTCGTTTGGGACAATGCCGCGCTGATCTCGCCGACCAGTGCACGGGAGCTCGGGGTCAAGAACGGTCAGATGCTACGCCTCAGCAAGGGCGAGGCCAAGGTCGAGATCCCCGCCTGGATTGTTCCTGGCCATGCGGACCACTCCTTGACCTTGACCCTCGGCTGGGGCCGAACCGCGGCCGGCCGATATGGCAACGGCAAGGGGTTCGATGTGAACCCGCTTCGCGCTACCAATGGGATGGACTCTACCGATGGGGTGACGGTCGATCCGCTCCGCGAGACCTACACCCTGGTGCAGACCCAGACGCATGACCGCATGGAGGGCCGCCCGATCGCGATCGACGCGACCCTCGATGAGTACAAGAAGGAGCCAGACTTCGCTTCGTACCGGTCGGTCGACCCTGTGAGCACCCCGCCGCTGTGGAAACAGGTGGACTACAGCGAAGGTCACAAGTGGGGCATGACGATCGACCTCAACGGGTGCACGGGTTGCAACGCCTGCGTCGTCGCCTGCCAGTCGGAGAACAACATCCCCGTGGTGGGCAAGTTCGAAGTGGAGCGGGGTCGCGAGATGCACTGGCTCCGCATCGACCGGTACTTCGTCGGCGACGACGAGAACAATCCCGAGGTCGCGGTGCAGCCGGTTACCTGTCAGCAGTGCGAGGAAGCACCCTGCGAGAACGTCTGCCCAGTCAACGCGACGGTTCACTCGCCAGAGGGCCTCAACGACATGGTTTACAACCGATGTGTGGGCACTCGATACTGCGCAAACAACTGTCCGTACAAGGTTCGCCGTTTCAACTACCTCGACTGGCACGGCCACCTGGACGACAAGTTTGGTTGGTACGAGGACTTCCCGGAATCGAGGAAGCTCCAGTTCAACCCCAACGTCACCGTTCGAATGCGCGGCGTCATGGAGAAATGCACCTATTGTGTGCAGCGCATCGAAAAGGGGAAGCTCTCGGCGAAGCTCGACGGCCGCACACTCCGGGACGGCGAGATCAAGAGCGCGTGCCAGCAGGCCTGCCCGACGGGAGCCATCACATTCGGCGACCTCAACGATCCGAAGAGCCGCGTGTCCAAGTTGGCTGCCGTCGACCGCAACTACAAACTGCTGGCAGAAATCGGCACGCGTCCGCGCACGTCGTTCCTGGCACGCATCCGGAACCCAAACCCCAAGTTGAAGGGAAATGGGTAAGAACCAATGAGCTACGACGCACCCATCAAAGAGCTCGGCGAAACGTCCCTTCTGCCCGAAGGCACGACCGCCCACGAAGTCACCGAGACCATCGCTGGCGTCACCGAGAACCCCGCCCCACGGGGCTGGTGGCTCCTCTTCTTGCTTTCGCTCTCCGCCCTTGGCGCGATGACCGCCGCGCTCGCGTACTTGTTCGTGCAGGGCGTAGGCGTCTGGGGCAACAACGCACCGATTTATTGGGCGTGGGACATCACCAACTTCGTCTGGTGGATTGGTATCGGTCACGCCGGCACGCTGATCTCGGCCATTCTGTTCTTGTTTAGGCAGAAGTGGCGAACGAGCATCAATCGCTTCGCCGAGGCGATGACGGTCTTTGCGGTGCTCTGCGCGGGCTTGTTCCCGGCGATTCACACCGGCCGCCCCTGGTTCGACTACTACTTGTTCCCGCTGCCGAACCAGATGGACATGTGGCCGAACTTCAAGAGCCCGCTGATGTGGGATGTCTTTGCGGTCAGCACCTATCTGACGATCAGCGTGATCTTCTGGTACGTGGGCTTGATCCCGGACTTCGCGACACTGCGTGACCGGTCGAAGAACCTCACTCGCAAGCGGATCTACGGATTCTTCGCGCTCGGCTGGCGCGGCGCACATCGGCACTGGCAGCACTACGAGCGGGCGTACCTGATCTTCGCCGGCATCTCGACCCCGCTGGTCCTTTCGGTTCACTCGGTGGTTTCCTTCGACTTCGCGACGTCGGTCGTTCCTGGCTGGCACACGACGATTTTCCCGCCGTACTTCGTCGCTGGCGCCGTTTTCAGCGGATTCGCGCTGGTGATGACGCTGATGTTGATCTGCCGCTCGATCTT
>CAMYJN010000662.1 GCA_947258625.1 uncultured Polyangiaceae bacterium
TTGTCACTCATCGATCGTTCTCCGCTATTGCTGCATCGGCACACGCAGGTCTACACGGCGAAGCAGTCGGGAGCCAGCCCGAAGCGTCCAGGCCTCCGTCATGACCGCACACAGCGCAGCGATGACGGGGGTCATCCAACCGAAAGCGACACCGAGCACGACCAGGAGGGTGGCCAAGACACAGGCGCCGATGCTCCTCGAGGTCGCCCGCCGTACCGCCCGCGCGATCCAGAGCGCTCCGGCGGCATCGCGAACGTCCTGACTGGCAACGACCACGCCCCGGTCCTCCAGGGCAGAGCCCACGAGCCTCAGCGAGACCGGAACATCGGCGGCGGCCAGCACCGGATCGTCCTCTCCGCCCCGGCCGATCGTCGCAGTCACGCCGCCGGTCTCGCGGAGCGCTCGAACCTCTGCGACGCGCTCATGCGGCAGGAGCGGAGCCTTGACGCCAGGGGAGCCTAGGTGTGCCGCGATGCGCTCGACGGTGCGGCGGTCGTCTCCGGAGAGGATGACCACCTCGCATGGCAGGTCTTCGATCCGTTGCACCGCGTCACGTGCGCCGACGTGCATGGCGTCGAGCACCGCGACCAGCGCTTCGAGCCGGCCGTCGATCGCGATGAAGATCGGAGTCAAGCCTTCGTTCTCGATGTGTTCGGCGTCGCTGTCCGCCGTGGCAACGCTGATGCCTTCGTCGAGGAGAAGCTGACGGCGGCCGACCACGACCGGGACCCCATGAGACGTCACCGCGGTCACGCCCAGGCCTTCGCGTACGCGCTGCTTGCGCACTGTGGCCGAGGCGCCTCCGTGCTGCTCTGCATAGCGTCGGACCGCGCCTGCAATCGGATGATCTTCGGCGGCCCGCTCGGCGGCGGCCGCGAGCCCGAAAACGCGGGCGAGGTCTGTCTCCCCGAGCGAATGTGCCTGCTGTACGACCGGCTCGCCCCCGGTGAGCGAACCTCGTAAGAGAATGGCCGTCGTGCTTGCCCGCCCCGCATCGCGGAGGGCGCGTGAGCTTCCGAAAAACATGCCCCGTCGAGCCGAAGCAAGCGCGCCGGCGTCCAAGGGAACGTCGAGCGACGCTAGCAGCGCAAGCGTCGGGACCCCAAGAAGAAAGGTCGCGGCCCCGGCTGGTCCCGCCCAGATCAATGCCGCGATGCTTGCTGGCGCCAACAGAAGCCAGCTCCAGTGCGTGACCGCAAAGCGGAGACGGGACGCCGCCGCGAGCTCCTGCTGCATGCGTCTCCCGAGCTCGACCGCGCGAACGATTCCGCACTCCTGACCCGTACGGCGAACCCGGACCGTGACGGCGCCCTCGAGGACACGCGTGCCCGCCAGCATGAAGTCACCTTCGCCGTAGGCCCGCGAGTGCGCCGCGTTTGGAAAGCGCAGGGCCAGCCCCGAGCCCTCTTCGATCACCCCATCGGCTGGCGCGAGCTCGTCCTCCAGTACGACGACGAGGTCTCCTTGGCGCAAGCTGGCCGCGGGCACCTCCTCGTAGGCGGAGGTGTCGCCGGTGGGGACTCGCGCGCTGTGAGGCAAGGTTTCGCGGAGCGTCGCCGCAGCGTTTCGCAACGGCGCGGAGAATGATGCGTGAAGCCAGTTGCGGATCGAAACCGCGACGGCAGCGACGCTCGCGCCGACGAGCGACCAGCGTTGTGTCTCCGCGTCGGTGGACATCAGTGCGCCGACTACCGCGAGAACGAGGCCGAGTGGCGCGACGACCGTTAGCGAGCGAGTCGCCTGGATGTTGCGGAGCGGGATGCGCGCGTTCACGGCGGCGCAGAGCACGACCAGGAACGCCCCCAGCCATACGACCTCGCGGCCTGGCGTCAGCAGAATTAGCGAAAGGGTCAGCAACGCAAGGCCGGTCGCGAGCATCGAGTCATACCGGCCCGGGCGACTGGCTTCGCCGTCGGTTCCGGTCGCATCTTCCCTCGTTACAGTAGCTTCTCGCACGAGATCCGGAATGGAGGGGCGCTCGACGCGCGCTCGTTCGGAAGGCCGGCCCACGGGGGCGTCAAACTCTCGTTCGCCCAACTGGAAGCGCACCTGGCACGCCTCGTCACAAAGAAAGCGGGCCCCGTCCTGGAGCCAAAGCACACGACGAGCGCGAAGCGGGTCGACCGCCCGCCCGCAGGCGGGGCAGGGCTGAGACGGTAGCTGCGGCCGTGCCGGTTGCATCTATCAGGGCTCCTACGAGGAATCGACATTGGGTCAAGGACGCGGTAAGGGAGCGCCCGGAGGCAAGATGACGACGCGTGTAGAAACCGACTCGATGGGCCCGATCGAGGTGCCTGCGGATAAATA
>CAMYJN010000663.1 GCA_947258625.1 uncultured Polyangiaceae bacterium
GAGATCCGCCGAATCTGGAGGCTTCGGTGTTGCTCGCGGTGCGCGCGGGGCGGGCGGAGGGGTCGTCTCTCGCGCAGCCTGCGCCTTTTCACGGAGCGTTTCGTCGAGCTCCCAGCGAACCGTTGTTGGCATCTGCGTTTCGCCAGCCTCGGATTGCAGGGTCTCGAGAATCAGGTCGAGGTAATGCGCTGCAATCCACTCTGCGAAGAACTGGTTCGGAATCTTGAGAACGATCGAATCGCTCTCGATGCCTCCAAATTGAACGGGCTGCAGCCACGTTTCGAAGTTCTCGGCCGAGAGGTGCGCCTTTAGAATGCCCAGCGCTCTTTCCCACAGTTGTTCCATCGAGCCCTAGCCCCCCCAAAACACGCAGTTATGCATTCACGTCCACAAGCCATCCACAGCTTGGAAGCGACGAGTAATCGTACCCATCCAATCGATTTCCGCCCACCTTGGCGACCGCCGAACCGTCTCATCCGACTGAAGGGCGCCGAAACTAGCAGCGAGTTTCCGAGGCGTCTACGGGGATCGACAAACTAATTTCTAACCACTCGTGATCGCGAAAGATTCACCAGCAGTTTTTTTGACGGAGGGCTGCGTTGCTTTACGAGTCGTTTCGCAGCTGTTGACAAGCTGTTGCAATCATTCCGAATTACGTCTTGTTATCGTTTGCGCAACATGCGGCGCGCTTCGAACTACATTTCATCCACAGCGCTTCGCATCTTTGAGCAACCGAGATCATTCGCGAACGACGTGATTGTTGGGTCTCTTCCACAACTTATCCACCAGCTATTCACGATGTGTCCGTTGGGTTTCGTACGAACGCGTTCACCTTTTCCCACTGAGCATAGAGCCAGCGCAGCTGTTCATCGGGCTCTCTTGGAATGTCGTTTGCGCTTACACGCCACAACTGCACGTGCACTGTCGAGCCAACGACTTCGCCGCTCAAGAGGTCTTTGATTTTCGCAAATGCTTCGAGCCCGGTGTGACAGAGGAAGACACAGTCGACGGAAGGGAGCTCTTGGAAAAGCGTCAGGACACCGGCCGACTTCGGCGGAAGCACATGACTGAGCCTGCGTGCGGCGGCGAGCTGCGGCGAAGCCTCCGCCTCGAGCTTCCGAAGTGACTTTTCACGCTTTTTGAGGGAAAAACGAGTTCCTTCCGGAAAGATCAGCACGCCGTCCGGTCCGAGATTTTGAACCAGCGCGCGTATCCCCGCGAGCTCCCGTTCCATGTTGCCCGTCCGGTCTACGAAGTAGTTGGGCAAGGCGTTGCCGACCACATCGATGCAAGGATCGAACAAGAGCTCCTGCTTGAGGACGTAGCGAACCCGGTAATCATGAGGCCGCTGAACGTAGACGCTGGGCAGGAGTGTATCGAGAATGCTCGCATGGCGAATCAAAAGAATTGTGGGCCCAGGCATCGCGCACTCGGCGCCTTCGACGACAATTCGAAGTTGTAGCGCCTTCGCGGCAACGCTCCATGTCAAGTTCGCCCACCAGGCTTGGAGCCGATAGAGACTACGCAGTCGCGGTTCGCCGCCCGCCCGCGTCGCAACGGTCCATGCAACGAGCATTAGCGCTATCAGCTCCAAGCCGAGATAGAACCACGTAAAGAATAGGAGCCTCAAAATGATGAATGAGCGACCGCGGGCTAGACCGACGAGGAACGCAGCCACGACCCAGAGCGGGCTCAGCAGAGTAAGCAAGAGCCACGACAGTGCGTAAATCGACGTGGTGACCACGCGCCGCCGGATCGGACCGCGCTTTGCCGGTTTCACCATGCCTGCACGCTAGCTGGCCTTTGCGAGGCCGGACCAGGTTCCGGACCAACCGCTGAGCTCGGTTAGCCGCGTCCAAAGCGATTCCCGCTCCGCTGGCGTTTCCCTCGTCCTCCGAAACCGATGTGTCGGTCGCGGCTTTCGATCGTGCCAAAACTGGCCGGTGGACTGCCCCGCGTCGTCGGACGCGCACAGCCACACGATCGTGTCGGCGCCCTGTGCCGGCGTGCGCAGTAGCGGCTTGGTGAGCTTATAGAATCGCGGCAGGGAATCGGAAACACCCGGTGTGTCGGCCCAGCCCGGGTGCATCGAGTGAACCACGACCCCACGCTCTCGAAGGGCCTCCGCCCAAAGCTCGGTCAAGATGACCTGCCCGCGCTTGGCACGCGCGTAAGCGACCGTGCCGTCGTATCGGCCTCGTTTCATCTGCAGGTCGTTGACGCGAATATGCTGGGTGTACATGCCGCCAGACGAAACATTGACGATCCGCGCCGGCGCCTCGAGCTTGTCGATCA
>CAMYJN010000664.1 GCA_947258625.1 uncultured Polyangiaceae bacterium
CGATCTTCCGACTTGCGCTGCGACCCAATCGTGGATCATGTTGATATGGCTCGGGACGCCATCGACGCGACGAGCCCGTTGAATCATGCAAATATCGCCGCTGTCTTGGATCGCTCTGGCCTGTGCCGTCGTTGCCGCTGGCATCATGCTCTACTACCTGGTCCGCAGGCCGCCGCTCGACGCCGCAGGCAAGTCGGTGATGATGCTGGGCGTGGGCGTGCTGCCGATCACGGTTGCGATGATCGGCAATATGCAGGGCTTCGCGGCCACCGAGCACCAGTCGTTTTGCGGTAGCTGCCACACCATGGACATGTGGCTCGAGGACGCGAACGACCCCGAGAGCGAGTCCTTGGCCGCCGTCCACTCTCGCACCCGCAAGTTCGGGGACAAGAGCTGTTACGTCTGCCACAAAGACTATGGGATGTTCGGCTACGCGATGACGAAGATCGGCGGAATGAACCACGTCTACGAGTTTCTGAGCGAATGGATGTGGTACGACCGCGACGAGGTTCTCGACAAGATTCACATCTCGCGGCCCTTCAAGAACGACAACTGCATGCAATGCCACAGCACGACCGGGCGAATCTGGAGCGACGTGGCGGACCATAACGGACTTCTCAGCGACCTTCGCACCGGCGAGACGAGCTGTGTCAGCGCCGGCTGTCACGGGGACTCGCATCCTTTTAGCAAACCGGACGAAGAAACTCCATCGGATGCCGAGGTTCATTCGGCGCTCCAAGCCCCAGCACCGGAGGGACCATGAGCCCTCGAGCCAGGGTTGAAAAGTTTCTCGACACGGCTTCCCGGTCGCGGCTCATGGTGTGGGCTTGCGTCCTCGGCCTCATCGCTCTGGCGCTCATGTGCTGGTCTCTTTTCGACCAGGGTTGGATTCCCATCATGATGGCGATGTCGGTCGGCCAAGGTATTGGCACGCTATCATTCGCGCTGTTCCTGGTCATCGTGATTATCGACCTTCGCCAAGCCGAATTCCGGCCCTCGCTTCCGCCCAAGTCGAACACACCCGAGCACGACTAGGCGCCCGAACGCGCGCCGCGCAGCAGCACGAGGCCTACGCCCAACGCGACGATGATCGCGGCCGTGAGAAGCGAGCTTCGGGGCACGAACGGCATCAGACCGAGGCAGCTGAGCGCGCCGACGAGAGGAACCCATCGCGGCGCGCAAAATGTGCGCGCGGTGCTGCGATCGCGTCGCTTGATCACGATGAGCGAAACGTTGACCGTAAAGAAGACCAGAAGCAGGAGCAGGCTGGTTGTGCCGGCGAGATAGGTGAGCGTGCCCGAGAGCGCCAAAGCGAGCGCGACCGCGAGCACCGTGAGCACCGCGAGGTGTGGTGTGCGACGTCTCGGGTGCACCGTCCCGAGTGTGGTGGGCAGAAGTCCCTGCCGTGACATGCCGTAAATCAGGCGCGAGGCCATGATGAAGTTCAGCAAGCCGGTGTTCGCGACGGCGAAGAGCGCGATCAGCGTGAACAGACGGTCGGGAACGACTTCGGTGGCGCGTTGCACGACGGAGAGGAGAGGGGCTTCGGAGGCTCCGAGCTCGTCCGGTGCGACGACGCTTGTCGCGACTAGGACGACCAGCAAATAGATGATGCCGGTGACGCAAAGGGCGATCAGGATCGCGCGGGGCATGTTGCGCTCCGGGTCCTTCACCTCTTCGGCGACGTTGACCATGTCTTCGAAGCCAATGAAGGCAAAAAAGCCCAACGCGGCGCCGCGCGCGATTTCCGTCCAACCGACGGCGCGGCCGACTTCGATGGTTTGTAGGATCCCGGCGTCTGGACTGCGCCCAAGGAAGAGTGCGCCAGCGACGATGACGATCAAGAGACCTGTGAGCTCGACCATCGTCGCGATGATGTTGGTCGTCGAAGATTCCCGCATCCCACGGAAGTTGATCGCCGCGAGCAAGAGCAGGATGCCGGCCACCGTCGCCGATGGCGGAAGCCCCGGGACGAGGCCGGTCATGTAGCCGCCGAATGCGACCGACACGGTTGCCAGGGAGAGAACCCCCGAGGAGAGCACGATCCACCCGACCAGCAGCGATAGGGCCGGGCGTCCAAATGCCTGCTCGGTGAAGAACGACTCGCCTGCGCTTCGCGGGAAGCGGCCCCCGAGCTCGGCGTACGTGAGGGCGGTCAGGCCGGCCACGACGAGCGCGACGCCAAAGGCAGCCCAGCTCGCGCTCCCCGCCACGCCCGCCACCTTCCCGACGAGCGCGTAGATTCCGGCGCCCAGGATATCCCCGACACCGTAGAAGACGAGCGCCCAAAAACCG
>CAMYJN010000665.1 GCA_947258625.1 uncultured Polyangiaceae bacterium
GACTCCTCGTCGGCAATGAGGTAGGTGTAGGTCCAGGTCTCTCGATCGAAGAGTTGCCGAAGTAACATGGGTCGCCTCCTGGTACTGTTCCGGCGCGTAGCGCGAACCGGAGCTAAGTCGCTGAATTAACAGGACTCGAGCCTAGCTGCAAACACACACTACACAAAGCGCTGGCGGTTTGGCACCGGTGCTGCTTTGAATGAGCACCATGGAATCTTTTACACCCATCGCCTCAACAATCGGAGGCTTGATGATCGGGACCGCGGCTGCCGGCTTGCTCCTGTTCCACGGCCGGATCGCCGGGATCAGCGGCATCGCCGGCGGCGTTTTCCGTCGAGAAGCGGGCGACATTTCCTGGCGCGTCATGTTCCTCGTCGGGCTCTTTGCCGCTGGCGCGGGTTGGAGCCTTTTCTATCCGCAGGACTATGTTGTGGAGATCAGCCGCTCCACCCCGGCGCTGATCGTCGCCGGCCTCACCGTAGGCATCGGCACACAGCTCGGAAGCGGTTGCACGAGCGGTCATGGCGTTTGCGGAATCGGGCGCCTGTCGAAGCGATCCACCGTGGCCACCATCTCGTTCATGATCACCGCGGCGCTCACCGTCTTCGTCGTCAACGAAGTGCTGGGAGGCTCGATATGAAGGTCAAGATCGGCGCCTTCCTCGGTGGCGTATTGTTTGGCGTAGGCCTCGCGATCGCGGGGATGACCCAGCCTGCCAAGATCGTAGGCTTTTTCGACTTCTTCGGATCGTGGGATCCCAGCCTGGCCTTCGTGATGGTGGGCGCCATCGTCGTGTACACGCCGGTGTATCGATGGGCGATTCGAACCTGGCAGCGGCCGATTTGGGCGCCTGCGTTCTCTCTGCCGACACGCAAGGACATCGACGGGCGACTCATTTTGGGTTCTGCGATTTTCGGTGTCGGCTGGGGTGTCGGAGGCTACTGCCCCGGTCCCGCGTTCACTTCGGTCGGAGCCAGGTCGGAAGAGGCGTTCACGTTTGGTCTTGCGATGCTGATCGGGGTGGGGGCGTATCAGCTCTTCACGCGAATGCGTGAGAACCGCAGCGGTGGCACGGTCGATCCGCAAGCCGCAGCCATGATCGACGGATGAGCGAGCCCCGCAACGCGACATCGTCGCCACGCGGCTCCAGGGTTCCTGCGTTGCCGATCATCGGCTGGCTGGGAAACTACCAGCGCGCGGACTTTGGGCCTGATTTTGTGGCAGGTCTCACGACGGCGGTCATGTTGGTTCCCCAAGCGATGGGCTACGCGCTCCTCGCCGGTCTTCCGCCGATTCACGGGCTCTACGCTTCTCTCGCGCCACTCCTGTTCTACGCCGTCCTCGGGACCTCACGACAACTCGCGGTTGGTCCCGTCGCAATGGACTCGATTCTCGTCGCAGGGAGCGTCGGAACCATTGCTATGGTCGGCACCGAGAACTACATCCTGGTGGCCGCTGCCCTCGGTGTGATGGTGGGCGTCGTTCAGGCCGGGCTGGGGTTTCTGCGAGCCGGTTTCCTCGTGAATTTCCTCTCGCGCCCCGTCGTTGCGGGCTTCACCGCCGCTGCCGCGCTCATCATTGCCGCCAGCCAGCTGGGTCACCTGCTCGGCGTCGAGCTTCCACGAACCCATCACGTTCACCGGGTCGTCTGGGAAGCGGTCCGAAGTGCGTCGAGCTGGTCCTGGCCGACACTTGCGATCGGAGCGTCGTCGATCGTCGCGCTCGTTCTCTTCAAGAAGCGTTGGCCACGACTTCCGGCAGCGCTGTTCGTCGTCGTCGCCGCGACCCTCGTCGTTTGGGCCTTGGGTCTCTCCGAGCGCGGAGTATCGGTCGTCGGCGAGGTGCCAGCGGGCTTACCTGGCTTCCGCGTGCCGACGGTCGACACTTCGGTCCTGATGCGGCTCATTCCGGCGGCCGCCACGATCGCCCTGGTCTCCTTCATGGAAGCGATTTCGGTCGGCCGGACATTCGCGCAAGCCCACCGCTACGACATCTATCCCAATCGCGAGCTCATCGCCCTCGGCTTCGCCAACATGGCCGGTGGTGTGACGGGGGGTTACCCAATCGCAGGAGGCTTCTCACGCACGGCCGTCAACGTGCGTGCGGGTGCGCGAACACAGCTTGCGGCCCTCGTCACGTGCGCTGTGGTGGTCATCACGCTTTTGGTTTTGACGCGCGCGTTTTTCTATCTGCCCAAGGCGGCTCTCAGCGCCATCATCGTTGCAGCAGTCGCGGGCCTGATCGACATCCCCGGCGCTGCCGAGGTCTATCGAGTCAAGCGCACGGATTTCTA
>CAMYJN010000666.1 GCA_947258625.1 uncultured Polyangiaceae bacterium
GAAGCGGCCGTGATCGGGGTGCCCGTTCCAAACATGGATGGCCAAGCTGGTCTCGCCGCGGTGGTTCCCTCGGGTGAGTTCGACCCGCACCGGTTTTGGGATGCCGTCTCGGAGCTGCCACCCTATGCGCAACCGCGATTCGTCCGTGTGATGGGCGGCCTGGCGAAGACCGGGACCTTAAAAATTCAAAAGAATGACCTAAAGAAAGAAGGCGTCGACCCCGCTGCGGTCGGCGACCCGCTCTACGTTCGCACCCCGACCGGCTATGAGCCCCTCACCGTGGAACGCTGGGCCGATGTCAAAGAGGGGCGCTTGAAGCTGTGATGTCGAGGATGACCGCCAAGGAGATCACGAGCTTCATGCAGAAGGCCTTTCCGCAAGCGCGCATGCCGGTCGAAATCGAAGAGCTGCGCGACGGGTTTCTGCGAATCCGAGTTCCGGTAACCGATCGCCACCTGCGTCCGGGCGGCACGGTCTCGGGCCCCGTCCTCATGACGATCGCAGATACGGCGATGTACTACCTCGTGCTCGGTACGATCGGCCCTGTCGCGCTTGCCCTCACCACCAACCTGAATATCAACTTCCTTCGTGCGCCCAAGCCAGCTGACGTGATCGCGGAGGCCGAAATGCTCAAGCTCGGCAGTCGGCTCGCCGTGGGCCAAGTGACGATCTACTCCGCGGGAAGCGACGACCCGGTCGCCCATGCAACCGTAACCTACTCGATCCCGCCCGACGCTAGTCGCTCCCCAAAGCCTTCCGAATGAGAGCGAGGTCCTCGGGCGCGTAGTCGAGCTGAAGCGCGGCCCGGTGTGCCTTTTCCGACATTTTCTTCCAGGTCTTCTGCACGATGGGGATGAGCTTTTCCTCGTCATGCTTCGGCGCGAAGTCATGAAAGTAGTGCTCCAGAAACACGAGGCAGATGACGTCTTCGAGCAGCTGAACGTCTGGGTCGGTTTTCAATCCACGCTTCCGGAGCAGCGTCTTCACCCGCTCGACTGCATCGACATCGTAGCCGACGCCTTCCATGATTGCGCCAGCGATCTCGCCATGTCGCTTGTAGAGATCGGTCCGCCATTTGAGGTACCCGGCCCTGCCCTCTAAATAGCTATCCCGCGGCACTTCCCATCGGCGGATGTGCTGGGCGCGCGCCGCGAGCTGAACGGTTTCGGGGGCGCCCGGGGCAAAGGCTGCGAGGCGGGCGGACATCCGTTGGCCGTAGATGAGCTCCTTGGGAACGAGCTGACCGCCGACCGATTCCGTGCTTGGGTCGTCGGCGTTGGCGGCGTCAAACCCGCTCAGTGCATCTTCGAGGCGCGACATTCCACCAGGGTACCACGCTGGGATTGACACACCGTGACACCGTCGTCGATTGCCCTATAACCTGTCGACCGATGTCCCCCTTCCGACGACGAACCAATGGCCTCCGCCGCGAGCGCATGCAGGGTTCCCCGCGCTTCTTCGACGGGTTCTTTCGCAACACATCCGGTGTGGGCCTCAGTCTCAAGAAGGGCGCGACGGTCCCAATGATGCGAGAGTTCCTCTTCGGAGGTCGTCGTCGCGTGCCCATTGCGCCGCTGCCATCGGTGAGCCCCCTCGACGCCTGGACGAAGCCTGCAGAGACGGGACTGCGGGCAACGTGGCTCGGCCATTCGACCTTGCTTCTCGAGATCGACGGCGTCCGCGTGCTTACCGATCCGGTCTGGAGTCGGCGCGTGTCTCCAAGCCGCTTCGTCGGCCCGAAACGCTTTCAACCGGTCCCGGTCCCGATCTCTCAACTCCCGCCGCTCGATGCGGTGATCATTTCGCACGACCACTACGACCATCTCGACTACCCCAGTATCGTCGAGCTGATTCGACAAGACGTCCCTTTCTACACGTCACTTGGCGTCGGCGCGCATCTCGAGGCCTGGGGCGTGCCACCGGAGCGAATCATCGAGCTCGATTGGTGGGAGAGCGCCGAGCTTCCCCATGCAGACTTCCGCATCACGGCAGCCCCCTCGCAGCACTTCTCGGGACGTGCCGCAGCCGACCGCAATCGTACGCTGTGGTCTTCCTTTGCGCTGCGTGGCCCTCGACACAGCGCCTTCTTCAGCGGCGACACGGGCCTCACCGCAGAGTACGAAGAAATCGCTCGCCGGCTCGGTCCCTTCGACCTGGTCATGCTCGAAGTCGGTGCCTTTCATCCGGCCTGGGGCCACATCCACCTCGGCCCCGACAACGCCCTCGAAGCCTTGAAGCTGCTCGGCGGCGGAAGCTTCCTGCCCGTACACTGGGGCACCTTCGACCTCGCGA
>CAMYJN010000667.1 GCA_947258625.1 uncultured Polyangiaceae bacterium
GGGTGGTGCGAAGACCGGCACCGAGAGCTCCTTGAGGAGGTAGGGAAGGGCGCCAATGTGATCTTCGTGCCCGTGGGTGATGACGACCGCCCGGAGGCCTGGACGCTGCCGCTGAAGCCAGCTGAAGTCCGCGTGGACCAACTCGGCACCATGTTCATTGGTGAAACCAATACCGCAGTCGATGGCGATCGTCGTGTCGCCGCAGACCAGCGCGGCGCAGTTCATTCCGATCTCGTTGAGCCCGCCAAGCGGTATGAAGTGCAAACTATCCGTCATCGAGGTCCCAGCAGCCGGGCTTACGGCCGTGCTGGCGTTGGTCAAGGCAGCGATTGCCCCGTTGACCCGCGTGATCCTCGCGTGCTACGCCCCCGACCGCACGGGTTCAATGCGCCGTTTCTTAGCCATTACCGGGGTCGTTTCGCTGTCCGTTGCTGCTTTGGGGGCAACGTCGGCCGCGGCCCAGGGGTCGATCGATGCCACGACCCAGGGGGCACGCGGCGCTGCGAACACCGAGGAGGAAGAGGCCCTTTCCGAGAGGGAGTCGGCTTCTCCCGAGCCCAGCCGAGAGGAAGACCTCCCTCCGCAGCTCCGGGCGCCGACCGTCGAAGGGCTCGAGCTACCGACGGCGCCGACGAGCAATGCCGACTCGGATGAAGAGTTTGACGAGGACGCGTTCGACGAGGATGCGATGGCGGCCGACGACGCGAAGCTCCTCGGCATGGCCGAGCCGCCCGCCTCCGATCCGACGCTGGCGAGCTGGACCAACCCTCGGCCGGTGTTCTCGCTCGCCGGTTATTTCCGCGTGCGGGCCAACTACATCGACAACTTCTCGCTTCGGCGGATTCCGCTCGGCCCTCCGCTCGATCCAGGCGGGAGGCTGACCGGAGATCCCTTCGGGCGATGGATTCCCGTCGACAACTCACCCAGCACGGGCGGCAACGGCGTGCTGCCGCAAGGTGGTTGCAAAGGCGAGCCGTCGTCCCCTGCGAGCCAGGAACAGCGCTGCGACGGAAGCGCGACGCTGCGTTACGCAAACATGCGCCTTCGCTTGCAGCCGACGCTAGCGCTGAGCGACAACATCCGGGTCCACATGATGTTGGACGTCTTCGACAACTTGGTCTTGGGCTCCACGCCGGATGTGAAGACGGTCGACCGGTTGGGGCAGATCCCGGGCCGTGTGCCGGGCGTTCCCTTCGACAGCCTCACCCAAACGCTCCCGCCCCCCGAGTCGTTCCGAAATACGGTCGGTGACAATATCTACGTTCGCCGGGCTTGGGGCGAGGTCACGAACAGCACGATCGGCCAGCTTCGCTTTGGCCGGATGGGGCATCAGTGGGGCCTCGGGATGCTTTGGAATGCGGGGGTAGGGACCAACCAGCTCGACACCGTCCTCGACTCCGACTTCCAGTCCGAAATCGATCGCATTCAGCTCATCGGCAAGTTCAAAGGCATCTTCTTTGGCGTATCTTGGGACTTCGCGAGCAAGGGCTACATCTTCGACCCCGTTTCTGAAATCCAGGCGATTGCAATCGATGCGAGTCGCCTGGACGACACGCGGCAGTGGAGCTTCTTGGTTGCGCGGCGCATGGACCCGCTCGCGCAAGAGAAGCGGCTCGCGCGGGGCAAGTGGGTGATCAACGGAGGCGCGTACTTCATTTATCGCTCGCAGTTCCTCTCGACGGTAGGGGCGCCGTTGCTCGGGACGTACAGCGACGTCGAAAACGCGTTCGTTCGCCGGGACGCCAAGGTCTACATGCCCGACGGCTGGCTGCAGGTCTTGTGGAAGGATCTGCGCCTCGAGATCGAGTTCGCGGGCATCTTCGGTCAGGTTCAGAACATCGCGCCGACGGAGTTTCCGCCGGCGGCCGAGGGGGCCAAATTCAAGCTGCGCCAGTGGGGATTCGCGTTCGAAGGCGAGTACCGTTTCCTCGGAAAGAAGCTTGGCGTCTTCCTCAACGGTGGCGCCGCCTCGGGTGACCCCGATGTCGTTGGCCTTTCGCAATACGAAGACCTCGCGACCCAGCCGGTGGGACAAAAAACGGTGTCGAATTTCTCGTTTCACCCGGACTACCGCGTCGACCTGATTCTCTGGCGCCGCATCATGGGGCGCATCGCCGGTGCGTATTACCTGGCGCCTGCGATCAGCTACGACATCATCCGAACGGACTTCGGCAGGGTGCTCGGTGCGCGGCTCGACTTCATCTACAGTCGCGCCATGTACCAGCAGCAGACGTATTCCTCTCAGCCGAACCTGGGCGCGGAGATCGACCTTGCCATCTACTATCGGACC
>CAMYJN010000668.1 GCA_947258625.1 uncultured Polyangiaceae bacterium
GCCTCATCAGCATGGACGACGAGGTCTTCACCACGGTGAAGCTCTACCAGACGATTTTCCCCGCTGTCACGGCAACCAGGACGTTCAAACGGCTGATCGCGCTCGCGGAGACCCGCGTCGGCTCCGTGCTCAAGCGCGCGTACAACTTCTTCAACGCCCCGCTCGAGAGCCGCTGGCAGGAAGTGCATCCCATCAGCCTCGATCAAGCTGAGGAAGACGTGTGCACGCTCCTTTGGAACCTGACCTCGCCGGCCACGGGTCTGCTGTTTCCATTCATGGAAGACATGCCGAGCCAGACCTGGGTCGACCGTCAGCCCCCCAAAGAGCGGCGCGCCTTCATGGACTCCTACGAGAACACGATCAAGCGTCACGTCTTCGAAGCAGGTGGAAAGCGCTTCTTGAACAAGAATGTGTTTTTCTCGACGCGTGTCCGTTCGGTCTACGAAAAGTTCCCCGATGCTGCGTTCGTATATCTCGTTCGCGACCCGCACGATTGCCTGCCGTCGTTCCTGAACATGTTTTACCAGGCCTGGAAGGCGCATTCCCCGAGCATCCGCCCGGACGGCGAAGAGATTCAGGCCCTCAAGCGGCTGGGCTACGACTACTATCGATACGCGCTCGAGTGCCGCAAAGAGATCCCAGAGGACCAGTTCATCGTCATTCGCTACGAGGATCTGATTCGAGACCCCAAAAAGACGATTCTGGGCCTCTACGGCCGACTCGGTATGCCGGTGAGCGACGCGTTCGAGGCCAAGCTCGACGAAGCCGTCCGGGCCCATCGCGAATACGAAAGCCCTCGGGATTTCGAGCTCGATTTCTTCGGCATCAGCCGTGAAGAGGTGTCCCGCGAGCTCCGCGAGGTATTCGAGGAGTTCGGCTACGACCGCCCCGAATACGCCCACTACCTCGAAGCCGCCGAATAGGCGAGCTCCAGCTAACGCCGCCCGCCAGACGATGTACATTCCACACTCGGAGGATGTATGACGACCGACGTCGAAAGACTCGATTTTCCCCGCAGCGATGGCCAGACCCTCTCGGGTCGACTTCACTTGCCGGCGGTGGCCCCAATCGCCTGCGCTGTGTTCGCTCACTGCTTCACGTGCTCCAAGGACAGCAGAGCCGCAAGATATGTCGCTGCGGCTCTTGCGGAGAAGGGCATCGCGACCCTGCGCTTCGACTTCGCGGGACTGGGTGAGAGCGAAGGCGATTTCGACAGCACGACGCTCGCTCACGACGCAGACGACATCGTTGCTGCTGCCGGCGCGTTGCGGAGTCTCTACCCCGTACCGGTGCTGCTCGTTGGGCACAGCCTCGGCGGCGCGGCAGCTCTCGCCGCAGCGGGACGGGTTTCGGAGGTGGCCGGTGTGGCGACCATTGGTGCGCCGTTCGAAGTCGAGCATGCCGAGCAAATCAGCAGCATGCGAAAGGCATTGGTCGTCTTCCACTCCCCGCAGGACAATGTCGTGGGCATCGACAACGCACGCATGATCTACGAAGCCGCCCGGCACCCGAAGAGCTTCGTCTCTTTGGACGGGGCCGATCACCTGCTTGGCCGGCGCCGCGACGCGCATTACGTCGCGGAGGTTCTGGCAGCCTGGGCAGGGCGCTATTTGCCCGAACAGCCGGCTCAGGAGATTCCCGAAGATGCTCCCGAGGGCGAGGTCATCGTCGAAGGGAAGACGAGCAGCTTCTTGCAGCGAATTCAGGCACGCCATCTCACGTTCGCAGCCGACGAACCGGTCGACAAGGGCGGCAGCGATCTCGGCCCCAATCCGTACGAGCTGCTGCTCGCCGGCCTCGGCGCATGCACCTCGATGACCCTGAAGATGTATGCGGGGCGCAAGGAGTGGCCACTCGAAGCCGTACGAGTCACCCTGCGCCACGATCACGTTCATGCCAAAGACTGTGAAGACTGCGACAAAGACACCGGGATGATCGACGTGATTGAGAAGAAGCTCGAGCTCGAAGGCGACCTCACCGAGGAACAACGTGAGCGGCTTCTCGCGATCTCGGCGCGCTGCCCGGTGCATCGAACCCTGCTCAACGAAATCAAGATCCGCTCGGAGCTCGCTTGACGACACTCGCCTCGGTAAACAACGTTTCGCTCGCACTTGGGGGAGACACGCTCTTTGATGGGCTGTCGCTCCAGGTGCACCAGGGTGATCACATCGGTCTGGTGGGCCCGAACGGATCGGGGAAATCAAGCCTGTTCCGTTTGCTCGCTGGCAAGATCGAACCCGACGGTGGCACCGTGAACACGCTCCCCGGCGTGCGGGTTGGCTTTT
>CAMYJN010000669.1 GCA_947258625.1 uncultured Polyangiaceae bacterium
ATCTGACGCGAGCAGCGACCGTGTTATGCTCATTTCGGAGTGAGCCTAGCGGGGACTGAGCCCACCTGCACCCAGGAAAGCTTCAGCTGAGAGCCTGTGCATCGATTCCACAAACGACCTGTCATCTTCGGAGAGGTGCTGTTCGATCACTTTGCGGATGGCAGCCGTGTCTTGGGGGGCGCTCCGTTCAACGTCGCCTGGCATTTGCGAGGGTTCAACTCGAATCCCCTGGTGATTAGCGCGGTCGGCGAGGACGCCGAGGGCCGAGAGATCCTCGAACGGATGACGAGTTGGGACCTGATGACCCATGGGGTGCAGGTCGATTCAAAGCATCCGACCGGCCGGGTGACTGCCTCGGTGGTCGACGGACAAAACCACTTCGAGATCGCGCCCGGCCAAGCCTGGGACGCGATCCGCGCTGAGCCGGCGCTCCGCAGTGCCTTCGAAGAACCGGCAGGGCTCCTCTACCACGGCTCGCTCGCCCTGCGATCCGAGGAAAGCTGGGCGACTCTTCGCAAGCTCAGGGCCCAGACCGACGCCCCTTCCTTCGTCGACATCAACCTGCGCGACCCCTGGTGGACCAAAGACAAAGTGCAATGGTGCCTGTCCACCGGCAACTGGGTAAAGCTCAACGACGACGAGCTGTCCGAGCTCACCTCGAAGCCCACCGCCTCGTTCGAGGACTGCCGCGATGCGGCGCTCGGCCTTGCACGGGAGCACTCGATCGACCGCGTCATCATCACACGGGGCTCCAAAGGGGCGCTTTCGATCGCCGATGGCAAGGACGCATTCCAAGCGCAGGCCGCGCCCCTGAAGAATCTGATCGACACGGTCGGCGCCGGCGACGCGTTCAGCGCCGTCGTATGCCTGGGGCTGCTGCAGGAATGGGGCGATCAGGTCATCCTCGATCGTGCCGCCGCGTTCGCCGCAGACCTGTGCGGTATTCGTGGCGCCACCACGACCGACTTTGCGCTCTACGAGAGGCACCTGACCGAATGGGCGACCGACACCAGCGCCGGCACGCTCAGCGCGCCGGGAGCGCATTCGTTTTACGTCTTGTCACTGACGATTCACGGGCTGGTTCGCGCAACCGACATCGAGCTCGGCCGCGACGCGGATACCGGCGGACAAGTCTCGTACGTCGTCGACCAGGCCAGAGCGCTCTCCGGGCATCCGGAGGTCGAGCGCGTCGATGTCGTCACCCGCCTGATTCAGGATAAGCGTGTGGACTCGATCTACGCCCAGCCTTTCGAACCGATCAGCCGCGGTGCCCAAATCGTTCGCATCCCCTTCGGCCCACGGCGTTACCTTCGCAAAGAATCGCTCTGGGAGCACCTCGACAGCCTTCTCGACCAGCTGACGCGCTACGTGCGGATGCAGGAGCGCCCGCCTGATCTCATCCACGGCCACTATGCCGATGCAGGCTACGTCGGCTCGCGCCTGGCGAAGCTCCTCGGGGTTCCATTCGTGTTCACAGGCCACTCGCTCGGCCGGGTCAAGCAGTTGCGACTCGCGACCAAGGGTGAGGCCAGCGAGCAGACCTACCGCTTCACGCAACGCATCGAAGCCGAAGAGCGCACGCTCGAAAGCGCGGCGCTCGTCATCGCAAGCACGCGCCAGGAGGTCCGCGAGCAATACGAGCTCTATGACCACTACCAGCCCGAACGCATGCAGGTGATCCCGCCGGGCGTCGACCTTTCGCGTTTCTCGCCGCCCGGCGAGGCCTGGGAACGCCCGCGAATCGCCGCCGAGCTCGACCGATTCCTGAAGGACCCGACCAAGCCGATGGTCCTGGCCTTGGCCCGCGCCGATGAGCGGAAGAACTTCGAAGGCCTGGTCCGCGCATTCGGCGAAACCGAAGGCCTTCGAGACATGGCCAACCTGGTCATCGTCGCAGGGAACCGCGATGACATCGGCCAAATGGTAGCCGGCCCGCGCCGTGTCTTGACGCAGATCCTCACGCTAATCGATCGCTACGACCTCTACGGCAGCGTGGCCTATCCCAAGCATCACGAGTCACGTGATGTGCCTGAGCTCTACCGGCTTGCCGCCAAGACGAGAGGCCTGTTCGTCAACCCTGCGCTCACCGAGCCTTTCGGCCTCACGCTACTCGAAGCCGCGGCCACCGGCGTGCCGGTGGTCGCCACGAACGACGGCGGCCCACAGGACATCATCGGGACCTGCGACAACGGAATTCTGGTCGATGCGCTCGATTCAAACGCGATCGGCGAAGCGATTCGCGACGCGCTGAGCGACCCGCAGCGCTGGTCGCGCTGGTCCGAAGA
>CAMYJN010000670.1 GCA_947258625.1 uncultured Polyangiaceae bacterium
ATCCACCGATGCACGACGAAGGCTGGATCGCCGAGGAGACCTCCGAAGAGGAGCGGACCGCGCTTTGGTGGAACGGCTTCGAAGCCATGTGCCGGGTCCACCGCCTGAACTGGAAAGCGCTTGGATTTGGTTTTTTGGCGGAACCCAAGCGCGGCGAAACGCTGCTCGATCAGCAGCTCGACTACTGGCAGGAGTACTTTCGCTGGGGCATGGAGGCCTCGCGGCACCCGGACATCACCAGGGCGCTCGAATACCTCGAATCGAAAAAGCCTGTGGAGCAACCGGTCGCGCTGTGCTGGGGTGACTCGCGCCTCGCGAACCAGATCTTCGACGGCGTCGAATGCGTCGCAGTGCTCGATTGGGAGATGGCGAGGCTCGGCGACCCCGTTCAGGACCTCGCCTGGTGGCTTGCCTCCGACCGCTGCTTCACTGAAGGCCTCGAGCTCGAGCGCCTTCCTGGCTTTCCCAGCCAAGACGAATCGATCGCGCGATGGAAGCAAGCGACGGGCCACAGCACGGCCAACTTCGACTACTACTTCATTTTGGCCCTGACGCGTTTCTCGATGAACATGGCGCGCGTCGGGCAGTACATGAAGCAGATCGAAATCATTGATGAAGAGAACGAGTTCGACTACGAGAACCTGGCATCGATCACCCTACGACGCGCACTATCGGAGCTTTGAAGATGGGTCCACTCGACGGAATTCGAATCCTTGAAATCGAAGGCATCGGGCCTTGCCCTTTTGCCGGCATGTTGCTGTCGGACCTAGGCGCGGAAGTCATTCGCGTTGGCCGGCCCGAGCCGTCCTTCTTGCAAGCGAACTTCGACGTCATGAGCCGCGGCAAGAAGAGCATCACCCTCGATTTGAAGAAGCCCGAGCACAAAGCGGCGCTTTTGAAGCTCGTCGCGACCGCCGATGCGCTGATCGAAGGCTTTCGACCCGGCGTCATGGAGCGGCTCGGGATTGGTCCTGATGTGTGTATGGAAGCAAACCCTCGACTCGTGTTCGGGCGCATGACGGGCTGGGGACAAGAGGGCCCCTGGGCGAAACGGGCGGGACACGACATCAACTACATTTCCTTGGCGGGTGCCCTGCACGCCATCGGCCGAAAAGGGGAACGGCCGACGATTCCCTTGAACCTGGTCGGCGACTTTGGCGGCGGCGGTTTGCTGTTGGCGTTTGGGGTGGTCAGCGCGCTCCTCGAAGCCAACAAATCCGGACAGGGGCAAGTCGTCGACGCGGCCATGGTCGACGGCGTCGCCGCATTGATGGCCAGCATCTACGCCGGCATGCAGCAGGGGTTTTGGTCGGACAAGCGCGGCGAGAACCTGCTCGACTCGGGCGCCGCCTTCTACGACGTCTACGAGACTAGCGACGGCAAATACGTGTCGATCGGCGCGCTCGAGCCGCAGTTCTACAAGGAGCTCATCGACAAGCTCGGCCTAGCGGACAGCGCCCCCGCCGTAGGCGAGCATTTGAATCCTGCGAAGTGGGACGAGCTCCGACCGACGCTCGAAGAAGTCTTTCGTCAAAAGACGCGTGACGAATGGTGCGAGGTGTTCGAAGGCGGCGACGCCTGCTTCGCACCGGTGCTCACGGCGGCTGAGGCGTTCGAGCACGAGCACAACGTCGCGCGACGTTCGTTCGTCGAGATCGACGGCATCAAACACGCCGTCGCTGCGCCACGCTTTTCCCGAACCAAGCCCGCCGATCCCACGCCAGCCAGGGAACGTGGCGCCGACACCGACGAGATTCTGCGTGCCTGTGGAGTCACGCTGCCCTAGCGAGGAAGCCTGAATGATTACCGATTTCGATGACTACTTGATCCATCAGGCCGCACTCCCCATCAACCAGATGGGGATCGTCAACCGCAACGCCTACGACCGCTACTGGTTCAATGGCTTCGACAAAGCGGGCACGTTCTTGTTCGAAGCGGCGTTTGGACGCTATCCGAACCGCTTCGTGCAAGACGCTCACTTCAGCATCGCGGTGGATGGCATTCAACATTCGTTCCACGCCTCCCGCCGCGCGGCCGAGAATCCGATGGATTCGAGCGCGGGGCCGCTCCGGGTCGAGGTGGTGCATCCCATGCGGCAGGTTCGCCTGGTCATCGAAACCAATGACACCGGAGTCGAGTGCGACCTGACCTTCCACGCGAAGGCGCCTCCCATCCAGGAGCCCAAGAACCACATGTGGGACGGCAACCGTCTCATCATGGACACCCAACGCTTCACCCAGTTGGGGACTTGGGAGGGATTCATCTCCATCAAGGGCCGCCGA
>CAMYJN010000671.1 GCA_947258625.1 uncultured Polyangiaceae bacterium
ACCGCTGGATCGTTTTTAGAATCGCCTGCAGCAGGCGACGCCGAGTACGTTCCTTGTTGATTTGGCGTGACATGGCATGCGTGTAGCAGCGGAACCCACCCGGTTCCATCGAAACTTGGGCCGTGTTCGTGCTAATTACGCAAATGAAACAAACCGGTTTCCGTGAGACGCAGAAATTGCGCGGGACAGCATGAGCGAAGAATCACAACCGCAGTCGGAGACCAAGCCAAATACGGGTTTTGCGCCGGGTTGGTATGTCGTTGCGGCCAGCCGGGACGTGGAGTCGAAGCCCAAGCCGTTTTTGTTGAATGGCTTACCACTCGTTACATTTCGTGACTCGACCGGACAAAGTGTGGCGCTGTTGGATCGCTGCGCGCATCGCAACGCACCACTGTCCGCGGGCCGTGTGATCGACGGGAACATCCGGTGCCACTACCACGGCTGGGAATTCGACGGCGCCGGGACATGTAAGGCGGTGCCCGGGCTTTGCGGTGAGCCGGATCACCCCGGGCGGCGCGTTCCCTCCTTTGCGTGCTGCGACTCGCAGGGCTGGCTGTGGGTTTACTCGGAAGCCGACGTGACGCCCTATCGCGAGCCGTACGCAATCCCCTGCGCAGATCAACCCGGATACCTCACCATTCGAGAACGGCTCGAAATGCCAGGACCGCTCGACGCGGTCGCAGAGAATGCCTTGGACGTTCCGCACACCGCGTTCGTCCACGCTGGGCTTTTCCGCAAGAACAAGGGGCGCAAGCCCATCGATGTCGTCATCAGGTCGGTGGACGACGGCGTGGAAGCTCAATTTATCGGGGAGGAACGCCCAGAGGGGGTGGCCGGCCGCATTCTCGCGCCGCAGGGGGGCGAGGTGTTTCACTGGGACCGCTTCATCCTGCCGTGTATCGCGCAGGTCGAGTACCGGCTGAGCGATCGAAGTCACATCATCGCCACCACTGCGCTGACGCCTCGAACGCAGACCGTCACGGACATGTTTGCCACGGTGGCTGTGAAGGCTCCGATCCCGGACCTGATCTTGCGGACGGTCTTCAGGCCGGTGGCGATGCGCATCCTCCGGCAGGACATGGAAATCCTGAGGCGCCAGACCGAGCAGGTGGCGCGCTTCGGCGCGGAGGACTTCGCATCGACCGAGATCGACGTCCTCGGGCTCCGCATCAAAAAGCTCCTCCGGGAAGCCGCAAGCGGCAGAGCCAGCAGCCGACAGGACGAGCGACAGATCAAAATGCTCGTTTGAGGCCGATTGGTGTACCCTCGTCATCGATGGGGTCAGGGAACAAGTCCGACTCGACGTATCTGATCAAGAACGCGCCTTCGGATCGCGTCGAGGCTACGAATCCCAGTGACGCGCCCGAATCCGGTTCGTCGGACGGCCGTTGGCGAACGTCCAACCCACCTCCGGGTGACACCCTCGAGGCCAAGTGGTGGCCGGACCGCGAGCTGGGCAGAGCTTTTCGCCGTTGGACGGGGATCCCCCCGGCACGAGGCGATGCTGCCAAGGCCACCACCATGAAGTTTCTGGTCGAGCACCTGAACGTCGGCTCGCTCAGCGCCGTTGGAACGGCTCCGCGAAGCCTCTTGCCTCCGGAGCCGCCCGATTTCACGGCGCGCGTTCACAGCGCGGTCACCCGGCTCGGGACCTACGGCCCAAACGAAGAAGCACCCGAGCACGCCGCCCTCCTCGCGATGGGGGAAGAAGTCCTTCCGATCTTGACCGACCTTTTCCCGGGACGGCTCTGGTTCAATCGCTGGGAGCCGCACGTGGCGCCCCCGCGCGGACGAAGCGTATCAGCGCTGTGCAGAGCATTCGTGGCATTTGGCGATGCGGCGGCGCCGTACGTCGCCGAGCTCCTGAAGTCCGACGAGCCCGAAATTCGATACTACGCCACGCTGGTGGCCGCAGAGCTTCCCCATCCCCTGGTGATCGAGCCGCTGGCCGCCGCCCTGCTCGATGACGATCAAGGTGTCTCTCGCGGCGCGCTCTATGCCTTGGAGGTCTTCCACGAGCAGGAAGGAGTGGAAGGGCTCAAGGAGTCGCTTCGCGCGCTTGCAGTCGCATCGGATTCAGACCAGCGATCGCGCCTGCTCGCAATTCGTGCGCTCGCTGTTCTCCGCGACGAAGGCTGCGTCGAGGTGCTCATTCCGATCCTTTCTGCGCACAGCGTGTTGGGCGAAGCCGCATGGCGGGTGTTGCGCATGCTGACGGCACAGGACTTTGGAGCCGCGGAAGCCGATTGGAGCGCGTGGTTTTCAGCAAACCGCGAC
>CAMYJN010000672.1 GCA_947258625.1 uncultured Polyangiaceae bacterium
GATCAAGCTCCACCCCGAAGGTTTCCATCAGGAGTTCGAAGCCGACGGTATCAATGTGGGGGCCGGTGGGCTCTCGATGCGAGCGTCGGTGTTGCCCGAGGTCGGCTCCATGCTTCGTTGCCAGTTGGACAACCCCGCCGACGGAGCGGCGATCGAGATGATCGGCCGCGTTGTCTGGGCGCACGAGAGCGGCCCGCATGTCGGGGAGTTCGGTATCCGGTTCACGCATCTCTCGGACCGGGACCAGACGCACATCGAAGCGCTGATTCAGCGCTGGGGTCGTGCGACCACCAAGGCCCCGCTCGTCCAGCTGCAGCTCGATGGAGTCGGAAGTCCGATCGTGGCCGAGGTCCATTCGGAAACGGAGGATGGCCTGCGCGTGGAGCAGGCCCTGCCGTTTCTCGCGATTGGCGCCTCCGTGCTGAACGAGAGCTCCGGCCGTCGTGGGCACCTCGAGGCCATCGAGCTCAAAATGGACGAAAGCACCCCGAAATTGGTGCTGAGCATCGGCTACGAGCTCGACGGGGCATCCCAAGGCTTGGCGGGCGGCGACGGCGAACGCGACACCCTTCCCGACGATGCGCCTTTGAAGATTCACGTGCGCGAAAGCGGCGGTGAAGAACGGCTCCACGACGCGCCTCGCATCGTTCGCTACGACCGCGAAGCCGAGGCCGCTGCGAAAGAATCCCTCCGCGATCGCCTCGGCGCCTATGCCAAGTCCGCTTCCGACCTACTTTCGAGCACCTTCGGCAACGCACGCGCTGCGCTCGCCGATGGGCTGGTGCCACGTATCGCAGACAACCTGAAGGAGCTCTTTGCACTGGCCGGGCGATTCATCGCGGCGCTGCGCTCGCAGCTCGATGATAAGCCTCGACGCAAGCAGGTGCCCCGAAGTGAGGCGGCGCGCGCCCACCTCAAGAACACGCGCCGGAACGGGCGCCGGTACTTCATTCTAGCCGGAATGGTTTGTGGAATCGTGGCTGCCGGCTGGGGTGTCTACCTCTGGGCGGCTGGAACCGTGAACGAGACCGCGACCGACACCGAGGCCGAGACCGCGACCGACATCGAGACCGCGACCGAGGTCGAGACCGCGAGCGAGACTGCGGGCGCCGATGCGACCCCGAGCACCGCCTATCTGCCCCAAGGTGCTCCCTTACCCCCGAAGACCGTGCGCGGGACCGCATTTGGGGCCGATTCAGTGGACGGTGGGGAGAAGCATGTGCTTCGAATGAGTAACCCCGTCACCGAGCTGGAGGGCATCATCGAGGAGGACGGGTTCTCGATCACGATCCCCGGGAGCCTTTCTCTCTCTCGCGCCGGTCCGATCGCTGCGGCGCATCCAGACGTGGAGCACGCGAGCATACTGAACCGCGGAGACTTCTCCGAGCTCACCCTCCGCTTCGTTGCAGGCCGGCATCCGGCCTACCGCGTCGAGGCACGTGGGCCCGCGATCGAGATCACGGTCGCGCGCTAGCGCGGATTCGAACGATTGAGCGGTTGGAAGAACCGCTGGGAATCCCGCTCGATGTAGAGCAGGGCCTTGCCGTCGCGTAGGGCCGCGCGTATGTCCCCGATCGTACGAACGGCCTGCCGGTCGGCTTGAAGGATGATGTCACCTGGTCGGAGGCCCGCCCGATCTGCGTCGGAACCAGGCTTCACCGCGCGCACGAAGACCCGACCTTCGCCCTCGTAGCCCACACGCGCCCGGAGCCGCGCCGTCAGCTCTTCGAGGGCAAGGCCGAGCATCCCGTTGTCTTCGCCGCTCTGTTCATTGGTTCGGGCGGAGTCTTCGCTCGGTCTCTCGCCGGTGACCACGGCGATCGCCTTGGTCTTCTCCCCGCGACGCACCTCGAGCGTCAGGCGTTCACCCACCCCGTGTCGCAACACCGTGCGCAAGAGGTCGTGGCCTTCTCGAATCTGCTGGTCTCCAATCGCAGTGATCACGTCTCCGGACTGTAGACCCGCTTTGTCTGCGGGTCCGCCGGGGACGACGGCATTCACCAACGCTCCTCCATCGAATTTCCCGCCGAAATGCGCGGCCAACTCGGGTGTGATTTCTTGGAAGGAGACGCCGAGCCATGCCCGCTTGACCGATCCGTTCGCGATGAGTTGACTTGCGACACGCTGCGCAATCTCAGCCGGAATTGCAAAGCCGATCCCGGAGCCGCGGCCGATGATCATCGTGTTGATCCCGAGCACGCGCCCCTGAAGGTCGACCAGCGGTCCGCCGGAGTTCCCAGGATTGATGCTGGCGTCGGTCTGAA
>CAMYJN010000673.1 GCA_947258625.1 uncultured Polyangiaceae bacterium
GCGCCGGCGCACTCGAACGCCATCGTACTTTCGTCGCTGCCGCGAACGCCGAGTTGCCGAGCGATTTCTGCGATGCGCTCCGGCACCGCTGGGCGATTGAAGTCGAGCACCGCCGGTAAACAAATCGCGTTCGCAAGCCCGTGGTGCATTCCGAGCTCGGCGGACAGCGGGTGCGCGAGAGAATGACAGGCGCCAAGCCCCTTTTGAAATGCGACCGCCCCCATCATCGCTGCCTTTAGCATGTCCTCGCGCGCCCGAAGGTCGTTGCCGTCGTCGGTCGCCGCCTTGAGCGAGCGATGGCAGAGTCGAACGCCGCCAAGCGCAATCGCATCGGCCATTGGGTGATCGCCCAGGGATGCGTAGGCCTCGATGCAGTGGGTCAGCGCGTCCATGCCTGTCGCCGCAGTCATGCCTGGAGGCATCGTTTGCGTCATCACGGGATCGAGAATCGCGACTTCCGGCAACAAGAGCGGCGAGAAGATCACGGTCTTTCGGTTCGTGGCTTGAATCGTCACGACGCCGCTCCGACCGACTTCGCTCCCTGTTCCCGCGGTCGTCGGGATGGCGATCATGGGCGGAAGAGGACCATCGATTTTTGCGCTGCCTCCAAGGGCATCGTCGTACTCCGCCAGAGGGGCAGAGTGTGTCGCGGACAGGCGCACCAGCTTGGCCACATCGAGCACGCTTCCGCCCCCGACACCCACGACCAGGTTCGCCTGGAAGTTGTCGTAGGCTCGTGCCGCCCCAAGGACTTCGGTCTCGAGCGGGTTGGATGAGATGTCCAGCGTCGACTCGTGTGGGAGCCCCGCCGCGTCGAGAGCGGCCCGCACCGGTTCGAGCAAACCGGCCTTTTCGACGCCGCGATCGGAAACCAGCAGCACGCGCTCTGCTCCGAGGCGCTGCGCCTCGTTCCCGCACTGCGTCACGGCGCCTTCGCCGAGCACGACCCGCGTCGGGAAGCTCCAGTAAACCAAGTTCTGGGTGTCGGTCATTCTCTGCCCACGCGCCTCTCCATGAGGGCTTGAATAGCATCATCGGAGCTGATGCGACCCTGGGAGAGGGCAACAAATGTGGAGGAAATCGGCGTCTCGAGGCCGAGGCGCCGGGCGTGCTCCATCATATGGGCCGCAACCTCGATCCCTTCGATGTACGCCCCGGCTTCGCCAACCGCGCTGCTGAGGGTGGCCCCTTTAGCCAAAGCACGGCCGAGCCGAATCTCGGGCCGTTCGTCTCCTGCGACCGCGGCAATGAGGTCGCCGAGGCCCGCAAGGCCCATGAAGGTCGACTCCTCGGCGCCCAGCGTCTGCCCAATGCGGGAGACTTCGACCATCCCGCGCGTCGCGAGCACCGCAAGCGTGCTGGGACCCGCACCGACCTCTTCGGCGTACGCGAGGACGACTGTCAGAAAGCCGACCGTCGCGCTCGCGAGCTCGACGCCAACGACATCCGCCGTGTCGTAGACGCGAAGCTCCGAGCCGCCCAAAGCCTCGCGAACCATTTTGGTGAGCTCGGGAAAGCCGGTGCCCAAAATCGCGCCGCTGGGACGCCCTTCGGCCAGCGCGTCGGCGACGAGGGGGCCTGCGAGCGCACCGAGCCGCCGGCAGACGGTCTTCTCGGCGATGACTTTGGTGATGGTCTGGAGCTCGGGCCCGATCAGGCCTCGACTGATGTGCACCATCAAGTGCCGTCCATCGACGACTTCGCCCAGCTGCTCGGCGGCCTCGACCGCGTGGCGCGCCGGCACCGCCATGAAGATGAGCTCGCAATCCCTGATGGACGCGATGTCGGTCGAGGTTTGGATTGGATCGGGGAGCTCGCGGTCTTTTCGGCTCCAGACGACGACCTCGTGTCCATGCCGCGCCGAGGCCAGCGCGATTGCGCGCCCGAATCCGCCTGCGCCCACCACGCCGATTCGAAGGGTCATCGGTGGACCCCCAAGAGCTCGATTTCGCACGCCGCTTTCAGTTGTTCGGGGTTTGCAATGTCCTCGGCGAACGGAACCAACCTGTTTTGGTAGTAGAGGAGCAGCGACGGGTCGCCGATGACGATTTGGTCGCCCTCTCGCGTTGCGGCCGTCGAATCGTGGTAACCGCTCCAGAAGTCCAGTGCGCGTTCGAGCAGCTCCTCCGGCGTGTCTTCCTTGACGACTTCGCTCGTTCGCACTCGGCCCTGCCGCTCGAGGGCGAATAGGCGATCGCGGGTTTCGCCAAGCTCCCGGCAAAGGGTTTCACTGTCGACACCGATCTCGCCGCGAAGTCGCAT
>CAMYJN010000674.1 GCA_947258625.1 uncultured Polyangiaceae bacterium
GCGTGTGCACTACGGGCGGTGATCGCAATGGCGAGAGCGGCGAGCACGGTAAGGGGGCGGGTTAGAGAGCGCTGGTGCATTTCGGGTACTCCTTGGCTTGAGCGCGAAGGCTCGACGAAGCATCCTGCGCGCGACTCTGCCGCGCGGTCAACAAGATACGGCCCCTCCTCCAGCGTGCGCGCGCGCACGTGTCGCGTGGTTGATTAGACGCAACGTGTCATCGTCCCGGACGACGAACTGCAATGGACTGGCTTTGATGTGTCGTCTTAGCCGGAAACGGACACCGTCTGCACGAAGTGCCTAGCAACTCGTCGTTCGCGAAAGTGACCTTATCTTCGAAGCTCGAAGGGCTGTCCGGAAACGGCCATTGACAGCGAGGAGCGCATCGTTGGACATTCCGCTTCCGCCGTTAACGGCATCAACCAGAGTGCCTCTGAATTCGGGCACAAGGAGATAAGCATGCGTTTCAACTTCACGCTGGGGCTGTTGGCTCTGGGTCTGTCACTCGCCGTCCTCGTGCCAACGGGCGCGGAAGGCGACTCCAAGAACAGAGGTCTCACTCAAGAGGCGGAGGACGAGCTCCGTGGCGCTGGCGTCGACAAGTACCTGGGCGCCTTTACGCCGGCCGCTTCGGAGGACGTCGGTGACGGATGGGTCAAGCACTCGTTCGACCCCGAGTACGATCAAACGGGCACGCCCAACGGCCCAGTCTGCATTGCGGGCACCGAATACTCCGTGTTCACCCGACAGGGGAACCCGGCCAAGCTCCTCATCCTTCTCCAAGGTGGCGGCGCTTGCTGGCAGGACTTAAATCGGTGCAACTTGTTCTCCGAAGCGCAGGAACCACCCGTGGGCAGGGTCGGAATCTGGGACTTCGACTCCAAGGACAACCCGTTTAGAAACTACTCGATCGTGTACATGCCGTACTGCGACGGATCCGTTTTCGGCGGCGACAACACCGTGGAGAACGATGCGAGCTTCCCCGGCGGAGTGCGACACCATCGCGGCCTGCGCAACCTCAGCGCTGGCATGGACGTCGGTAAGGCGGCGTTCCCGAACGCCAGTACGATCACGGTGGCGGGCTCGAGCGCCGGAGGCGTCGGCGCCGCAGCATTTGCACCTTTCCTGGCGCGCTTCCAATACGGGAACAACACGCACCTCACCGTCTTCAACGACGCGGGCCCGATCGCGGTCAACCTGGCTGCCCAAGACGCGGTGGCTGCGAGGGACAATGATTGGCAGTTCGCGCAGTTCTACCCTGCGAGTTGCACCGCGTGCAGCGCGTTCGGCCAGCAAACGGCGATCGTCGACTGGCGGCTGGAAAACGACCGGACCATCCGGGAAGCGTTCTATGAGACGGATGCCGACGCGACCAACATCGGCTTTGCTAGTGCGAACCTACCCGGCTTCTTCGATCCGCTTCCCCCGATCATTCCATTCCCGGACGGGCTGTCGCAAACCGACTACAGAGATCTGATTTTGACGGAACACGGCGCGCTCAACGCCGCGTACCCCGACCGCTACAAGACCTTCATCGTCAGCGGTGACAGCTCGCACACGGCGCTCCAGTCGCCCCGGTTCTACAGCCAGGATGCAGATGGCGTCCTGCTCAACGAGTGGACCGACGACTTCGTGAAGAAGAGGCCGTTCTGGAGCGACATCGTGGAGGACTTCATACCGCTCCCCTGAGCCAAGCTTCAATAAGCTCGACTGGCGCTGGTCGCTTGTGGCCCATAGACGCGATGCAGCAGCAAGCGATGGCCAACGCGACCCGCCAGATGACTCAAGTTCGCCTGACGCAGTGCAAGGCGAAGTCAACCTAAGGACTAGAACCGCGTAATTCGGGATCGGCAGCGTTCGCCCGTCCGCCCCGAAACATTCACCAGAGGTATTCGCGTTTCGGTCCTTCTCGGGCACCGCGCAACGATGTCGCGGGCTGGTCGATACCCGGGCAATGCTTGGGGGGCTTTCGACGCGTGCTCGGCTGCTGACTTCTGCTTGTGCGGGATTTCCTGCTGGACTGCGAGACCTCTCCGATGCGCCCGAGGAGCTCAGGGTGGTTGGGGACCTGCCGGATCTTCGGCGGGCGATTTCGGTCGTCGGGACTCGGCGGGCGGATGACGAGGCGCTCGACTTCGCGTATTCGCTTGCGCGTGAGGCCGTGCTCCATGGGTTCACCGTCGTCTCGGGCGGGGCGGTTGGGATCGATCGGGCTGCGCACGAGGGGGCTGTTGACGGGGGAGGGGCTACGGTGGTGGT
>CAMYJN010000675.1 GCA_947258625.1 uncultured Polyangiaceae bacterium
TGCGGTAGGCAAGGATTCGATCGACCTGCGCATAGTCGAGGTTCGGTAGCAAATACAGATCTTGTCGAGAGGCCCGATTTAGGTCTACGCGCGTTTGATGAAGGAGCAGAAGCGCGTCGAATGATGCCAGCGAGATCTGCTCGGTGATCAATAGCTCGTACAAGTCTTGCTCGGTTTCTATGTCAATGAAGACCTCGTATTGAGCCGCCGATGCCGTGCTGGGGGCCAGCACGACAAGCCAGCCCGAAAGGAGGGCTCGCCTCAGGGGCACCGGGGATTCGGTGCGCCGGGGGTACCGAGATCGCCATCGCCGTAGGCTTGCGCGGCGTCACAGACATTGCCGAGAGCGTCGACTTGGGTTGCGATGCCGACTTTGGAGCGCTCGTAGCTCACCGAGTCGAGAGCCTGGTCTCCGATGCTCAACGCGATCGTCTCGTTGCTGTTGTTCAACGAAAGAGACAGCTCGAGGTCGACGCGCTCGAGCCCGCCGTTCTCTAGTGGATTCGCATTGCGGGCAAAGAGCAGGTGCGCCCCCGCGGCCGCCTTCAAACAGTCTTCCGCCTCGATTGCATTGCTGCTGGAGCTCAGATCCGAAAGAACGAGCCCGTTGAGATCGACCGCGCGGTCGAATTGGACCTCCAACCACTCCCCGTCGCGGTTCCCGACCTCGAGTGGGTTTGCCATCCATTCGGTGATCCGCGCTTCACCCGGACTTGGACTGACGATTGGGCGAGGCGCGCCCTCGTCCATGCACATGCCGGGGCCCAAGACCAATGGACAGATCGGGTTGCTCTCGCCAGGCGTACCGAAGTTCTCGGAGATGTACGCATCCTGCATCGAAGCCACGCAGAGCTCGTCTTCCGGGTCGAGCTGCCAGGCGCGGCCTTCGACCGTGCCGTCGTAGTCGACTTGGTCGACAACGACGCCGTTGAGGCCCGCCACGATGCTTCGCTCGCCGGAGTTCCCCAAACTGAACCCCAGCTCCGCGTCGACGCGGGGAGCCGCCGCCGGACTCGCCCCGAAAACGACTCGTTCCCCCGCGCCGACCGGAAAACACTCGTCCTGATCGACCGCGGTCACGAGCGCGTTGGGCGCAGGCCCCAGTTGGAGGCCGTTCAGGTCGGCTTCCGCGGAGAAGAGCACTTCGACCCATTCGAGATCGGCGTCTGCGCCCGCGGGATTGGCCATCCATTCTCGTAGGTGCACCTCGCCTTGCTCGGGAGTGCGGACCGCTCGCCGCGTGCCAGATTCGAGACAGCCACCCTGGGGTGCATCGAACGCACACGGGCTGTTGCTCGCTCCAGGGGTCCCGAAATTACCGGGAGACACCGCGTCGACCCCCTCGGGCGTCGTACACCAGTGAGCCAACTCGTCATTCAGCTCGTGGTTAGGGGTCAACCTTCCGTCGAGCTCGCGCGCCCGTCCGTCCGACGTGCTCTCATAGCTCACTTCGTCGATGAGCTGTTCGCCGCACCGAATCGAAATCCGCGCATTGGAGTTCCGAAGATTACCTAGGGTGTCTCCATAGCTATAGTCGAGGTGCGGTGGCATCGAGTCGAGGGGCGCGTTCCCCACAACCAGATAGTCGCCGGCGCCTACAGACGCGCCGAAGAAGCGATGTGCTTTCGCCCCGGTCCCGTCCGAGCGGCTCGAGGCAAGGGTCAGGCCGTCGAGTGTTAGCGGGCCCCTGCTTGCATTGAACAGCTCCACGTATTCGCCAACGCCGTCGGTGCCATCCGGATTGGCGTGGACTTCGGTGATGACGACGTCACCCGGTACGAAGTCATCACACACGCCTGTCGCAGCGAGCTCCTCGCGCGCGCAGGCGCCGAGCATCAACATCAAGCACACGACTCCATGTGTCGTATTCCGAACACCTGCCATCTCGACCTCCCGCCTCGTTGGTTTTCGGCGTTATCGGTCGAGGTCTCTTGCGGTTTCGTCCTCTTCTCAGGGCAAGGAAGGAAGCCCGATCTGCCCGGACTCTTGGACTACGATTTGAAGCGTCCGGTAGCTGCCCTTTTCGTAGCGCTCCACGGTGCCAAGAACGGTCACAGGCTCGCCCTTGAAGCCTTCGATCCCCGATGCCCGAAATACGCGTCGATCGAAGAAGATGATGGGGAACCTCTGACGATTTTGCGCCGTCAACGAGACACGGACCAAACCCTCGAAGCGGTCGATATCGTCGACGATCGACAAGACGGTCACCGCCTTGCCGACCTTCTTTTCCAGTCGCTCGCGCGCATCCCATTGCGACA
>CAMYJN010000676.1 GCA_947258625.1 uncultured Polyangiaceae bacterium
TACTGCCTGCCCGCGCAGCATTGGAGCAAGCGCGGCATTGGCGACGATCGCGAAGCACTCTGGTCGTCCTGGGCGGTAGTCAGCCCGGAGCGAAGGTTCTTCTTCGCGGGGGACACCGGCTACTTCGACGGATTTGCGCGCATTGCCGAAGCGCTCGGCCCGTTCGACCTCGCAGCCCTGCCGATCGGCGCCTACGAGCCGACCGAGATGATGAGAGCTTCCCACTTGAATCCCGAAGAAGCGGTTCAAGCCGCCATCGACCTTCGCGCTCGCGCCGCCGTCGCCATCCACTACGGCACGTTCAAGCTCTCCGACGAGCCGCTCGATGAACCGCCCACACGATTCAAGGAAGCGGCGTCCAAGGGGGCTCTTGGAGACGAAGCCGCTTGGTTGCTCCGCATTGGCGAAACCCGCCCCTTCTGACGCGGGCGAATCGAATCTCAGGCCGGCACTGGCTCCATGGCGCGGCCTCCGAAGATCGTCCGGTGGAGGATCGCCGGCGGGGCGATTCGGTGCTGCTCGAACGCGCGCATGACCCTGAGGTTCACGTCGGTTTCGAACGCCTTTTCGTACTGCGTGTCGAGCACATAAGCCTTGAGCTGTAGCCGCACCGCGACGTAGTTGTCCTGGATGACTTGGTTCACCAGAACGACGACGGGTTTGGGAAGATGGACATAGCGGCTGGTGAGCCCGGCCTCGGTCACGATCTCGCGCGCTTTGGTGACGTCTTGGTCGAGCCCAATGAAGAAGTCCATGACAACCTGCATGTCGAGGGCGCCGTAGTTCCCGCATGATGTCATGTCGGTCAGGAACTTGTTGTTGGGGATAGTCACCGTGTTGTCGCTCAACGTTTGCAGCCGCACCGATCGAAGGCCGATCGCAGTGATGTCTCCATACTCCCCGCCAAACGCGACCCGGTCGCCGACCTGGAACGGTTGGTCGATCATGATCATGATGCCGGCGATGAACGAAGCGACCAGATCGCGAACGGCGAAGCCCACGGCGACCGCCGCCGTGCCACCCAGCAAGGTGAGAACCTTGGCATCGAAGCGGACGCTCAGCGCGATGACCGTGCCGATGGTGCCGATGTAGACGAAGAACTGGACGATCGTGCCGAGCTTCTGGAAGAGCATTCGACGGGCCGTGAATTGGTCCCCAAGATTTTCGATGAAGTTGTTGAAAAAACGAAGGCCGACCCAGACACCGATGATGATGAGAAGGGAAGTGACGACGCCGCCCCAGCGAATCGCTTGGCTGATCTGTGAAAACACTTCCTCCTCGCTCGACTCCTGCGCGACGGCCAGCGCCGGCCCGAGCCACTGGCCGAGGATCGCGGCGGATAGAATGATTGGTTTGTGTACTTTCATGCCGAATACCTCAGAGCAGCAACAGATGCTTTCTGCGAAGGATACTGATGATCGCGCGATACCATTGAAGGTCGATCTCGAAAAGATGCCCTGTTCCTTGGATGTAGCCGTGGCCGCGTGCGGCACGCAGGGCGTCTGCAACTTCGGCCGAGCTCAGGTCTGTGCAGGTCACCACATCTTCCTCGACCGCCAACTCCAACTGAACGACGGTACGCAACACGAAGTAGAAGGTCGCGGGCAGGTCATCGAGCTGGCCGGCTGACGGACCCGAGAAGAGCCGGACGTGCACCGTCTCATCGTCGGGCCGCCGATACAGGGACTCTCTCCAGAAATGTAGCGCCACTTCCGGATTGCCGTCTGAGTAGTCCCAGAGAATGCGGTAGAAGTCTCGCTTCGTACGCTCTGCATCGGAAACGGGGGAGGTCCTCACCTGGCGCGGCACCACCAAGCGTTCGAAGCTTGGCACGACCCCGGCGGCCGCGGTGCGCTGCTCGATGAGTGATGCGATTTGATTTTCTTCCCAAGGTTGCAGCTTGATGACCTGATCGAACGCTGCGCGGTCTCCGCGGGCCCGCCGCAGGTACTGCCAGGCAGGCATTCCAATCCCGATCAACCAAGAGGTCTGTGGGCTGACGCGGCGCGTGAGCTCGATGAGTTGGTCGATCGCTTCCAAGCCACCGATGAGCGGCCGAACGAGCCTTTGCGCGTCATCGACGCGGATTACACTGGGAGCGCGCTCTCGCAAGGACGCGACGACTTCTTCCTCGGTCGCCGTCTCCGGGAGCCCGAGGGCACGCGCAAACTCGACCAAAAGCACGGCGAAGCCCCCTGGTTGGCATTGCACCGCACAGAGGCTGCCCGGCTCGAGGTCATTCGTGACGCGATTGAGAA
>CAMYJN010000677.1 GCA_947258625.1 uncultured Polyangiaceae bacterium
GCCGCAAGGGCTCTCATCCGTATTTGACGCCCGCGTTCTTCGAGCTCGCGCCATCCCGGCTCGATGGTTCCCCGCTCGTGTTCGCCGCCAAAGATGAGGGCCGCATCGTGGCCGCCTCGATCAATTTCGCAAAGGGTGGGCACCTCTACGGACGATACTGGGGAGCGACCCAGCGCCACGACATGCTTCACTTCGAGCTCTGCTACTATCGTCTCATCGAGCACGCGATCGACCATCAGATGCGCCGCTTCGAAGCCGGAGCCCAGGGAACACACAAGCTGAGGCGTGGATTGATGCCTGTTCCCATCCACAGCGGGCACTGGATTCGCAACCCGGTGCTGCAGCAAGCCGTCGCCGATTTCCTTCCGCGAGAGGCGTTTTCGGTACAGCAGCAGATCAGCGAGCTCCGTCACCACGGCCCATTTAGACGCCATGGTGACCCGGACCTAAGGCCAAACCGGGCCTCTCGGTGACTCTTCTCTTCGTCTACGCGGGGATCGCGCTCAGCGTGTCCTTCCTCTGCTCGATCCTCGAAGCGGCTCTACTCAGCGTCACTCCGTCACACCTGGCAAAGCTCGAACAAGATCGGCCCAAGGTCGGCGGGAGGCTGCGCGCGCTCAAGGCCCACGTCGACAGACCACTCGCTGCGATTCTGACGCTCAACACCACCGCGAACACCGTCGGCGCCGCCGGGGTCGGGGCCGAAGCGCAACGCTTGTGGGGTTCCGAGGTCTTGGCGATCACGTCGGCAGCGTTGACCCTGCTCATTCTGTTTCTCGCTGAAATCATTCCCAAGACGCTGGGCGCCATGTACTGGCGACGTTTGGCTGGCTTCATGTCGGCCGTCTTGCCCCCTCTGATTTTGATCCTGCTTCCGTTCGTCTGGCTCTCCGAGAAGCTGACCGGTTTTCTCAAGCGACGGCGGGTTTCAGAGAAACTCTCGCGCGAAGAATTCGCGGCCTTGGCGCGCGTCGGCGGAGAGCAAGGTGTCTTCGACAAGTCCGAGATGAGAATACTTCGCAATTTGTTTCACTTCGGCTCTCTGCGGACGAGAGACATCATGACGCCCCGCACCGTGATGTTCTCGCTGGAAGAAAACACGACCGTGCGGGATGCGATCGCCGAGCGCGGCTCCATGATTTTCTCTCGGATTCCGATTTGGAAGAAGACCTCCGACGAGATGACAGGATACATCTTGAAAGATCAGCTTTTTCTCCGAGCGGCGCGCGACGAGCTGGATTTCCCGATTCGTAGCTTTGCCCGAGAGGCTTTGATGGTCCCCGATACCCTTCCGCTGCCGGCTCTTTTCGAAAAGCTCCTCGACCACCGAGAGCACATCGCCGTCGTGGTCGATGAGTACGGGGGTGTCGATGGCGTGGTGACGATGGAGGACGTTCTCGAAACGCTGATCGGGCTCGAGATTGTCGACGAGATGGACTCGGTCCAGGACATGCGCGCGATGGCCCGCGCCAAGTGGGAAGCCCGGGCCAAACACATCGAGAGCAAGGCGCCAGGCCCGGCGAAGCTCGTGGATTCTCCGGAGCGCTGATGAAGGCTTCGCTCACAGGCGGCGATCTTCACGGTTCGGCTCTCGCACGATGGCTCTACGCTCTCAAGCCTGCGAGCTGGCCGAAGCTGTTTGTGCCGGCGCTTTTCGGGCAGCTGATCGGAGCGACTGAGTCGGCTGGGCTCGACGAGCGGGCGGTCGGGTGGGGGCTCGGCTTCACCGTGCTCGGGCTCGGGTTCATCGTCTTGCTCAACGACTGGGGCGACCGCGAAGTCGACGCGATCAAGCGAAGGATGTTTCCCGATGGCTGCTCCCCCAAGACCATCCCCGACGGCATCCTCGACGCGCGGGTGGTCGGGCTCGCGGGCCTGTTCCTCGGCGGTGCCACACTCCTCGTCGCTGCCGGTGCAGAGCTGGCGCTGCGACGGCCGCTTGCATTTGAAGCGGGCCTCTTCAGCATGCTGGTCTTCGTCGCATACACCCTGCCGCCGGTTCGCTTGAACTACCGAGGCGGAGGTGAGCTCTTGGAGATGTTTGGCGTCGGCATGGCGCTGCCCCTATACAACGCCTATCTGCAGTCGGGCGCCCTCACGCCGAGCGTCTGGCTCTGGGTTGCCGGGTTCTCGCTGCTCAGCCTCGGGAGTGGCGTCGCAAGCGGCTTGTCCGACGAAGAGAGCGATCGCGTCGGAGGAAAGCGCACCTTCGCCTCTGTCTTCGGGAACACCGCCGCTCGCCGGCTCACCGAAACCT
>CAMYJN010000678.1 GCA_947258625.1 uncultured Polyangiaceae bacterium
CGGGCTGGCGAGCAACCTCGGCGTCAGCCGCCTCGTCATCGGGCTGACGATCGTGGCCTTCGGCACCTCGGCGCCTGAAATGCTGGTCTCCGGGATGGCCGCGATGGCCGGGAGCCGCGAGATGGGTGTCGGAAACGCCGTTGGTTCGAACATCACCAACGTGACGCTCGTTCTCGGCGCAGCCGCGCTGGTCCAACCTCTCAGCATCCACTCCCGTCTGCTCATCCGAGAGATCCCGATTCTGTTTCTCAGCATGGCGGTCGCCTGGGCGTTTCTCTGGGACGGAGAGCTCAGCCGTGTGGAAGGCCTCCTCCTGCTCTTTGGGATGTTCCTCTTGGTCGCCTGGATCGGCAGGCAGGGCCGCAAGGCGGATCCGGGGTACAGCGATCCGCCGCCCGGCGCCTTCGACCACGATGACATCCCGGACTCGCTGCCTAAGGCCAAAGCGATCGTCCTATTCTCCGTTGGTCTGGTTCTCCTTCTGGCCGGCTCCCGTGTGCTGGTCTGGGGGGCGATCGGGATCGCCCGCGACCTCGGCGTGAGCGAGCTGGTCGTCGGTCTGACGCTGGTTGCGCTCGGGACCAGCCTTCCTGAGCTTGCAGCTACGGTGGCGGCCGCGCGCCGCGGGGAACAAGACATCGCCGTCGGCAACGTCGTCGGGTCCAACATGTTCAACCTGCTTGGCGTGCTCGCACTCCCCGGCATCATCGCACCGGGCGAGGTGGACCGCGCGATCATCGTCCGTGACTTCCCGATCATGGTCGGCGTCACGCTGTTACTTTTGCTGATGGCGGTGGACGAACGCAGTCACATTGGTCGCAAACGAGGGATCGCGCTCATTCTCGTCTTCGTGGCGTATTTCGTGACGCTCTTTTGGGATCCGTCGCTACCCCGGCTGCCGGGCTAGGGGACGCGGGCCCAGACCAGGGTCATGTTGTTGGCCGGCATCGACATGCTCTCCTGGAGCGCGAATCCGGTTCGTCCTGCAAGCTCGATGAGCTCGTCGATGTCCCGAACGCCCCAGCGAGGGTTGCGCGACCGAAGGCTTTCATCGAAGGCCGCGTTGCTTGGCGCGCTATGCTCCCCGTGGAGCCTGTACGGGCCGTAGGTGACCAGCGGCGAGTCGCCGGCGAGCAGCGCGCCTGCGCCCCGGAACAGGCTCTCGGTGGTTTCCCACGGCGAGATATGGATCATGTTGATGCAGAGCAAGGCGTCGGCGCTCGCGATAGGCCATGGAGGGGAGCACACATCGAGCTCGATCGGAGGCAGAAGATTCTCGCGATTCGATTCCTCCACCCAGGCGTTGATGCTTCGCAAGGCTTCCACCGATGCATCGCTCGGCTGCCAGCGCAGGTCCGAGAGGTGCTCCGAAAAAAAGACCGCGTGCTGTCCGGTTCCGCTGGCGACTTCGAGAACGAGCCCGGTCCCCGGCAGCACGCGCCGCAGGACGTCGAGGATCGGTCGCCGATTGCGCTCGGCGGCTGGCGCGAAACCCTTTGCCATCACGCTTGCATAGCCCATAACTTCCCGTCATCGAAGCGCACCGCGACGAATGGAGGGGAAAGCTGGGCTGGGGGCTGATCGTGGCGCTGTGCCTCGCTGCGCCGTGGCTCACGCGCGCTCTGCTGCTCTACGAGAAGCGCCTGGCCTTGGCGCCGATCGACCTGCGAGGCGCTCTAGCCGACGCTTCGGTCGGTCTTGTGCTGGTGGGACTCTCGGGGCTCCTGTTGACGAACCGGCATCTCCTGGGACGTGTCCTTGCGTCGGCGCTCCTGGTCGCGTTCATTTTCCTGAGCTTTGCGATCTACGAGTTCATCTCGGTTTTCGATTCTCTGTATGCGCTCAGTCACGCCGGCTACCTCGGCGACCCGACGTTTCTCGGCGGCTCGGTCCGGCACGCACGCCACCCGGTGATGGTTCTGTCGATCACCGTGCTCGCGATCCTGGGGACGGTTTGGGCGCGCCCTCCTGCCCCGCTCTGGTGGCGATGGTGGGGCCTTGCGTTCGCGGTTTCCGTGTTCGGGCAGGTCGTCATCCCGACCTCGTACGCGCACGATGAGTGGCGTGAACGTCACGCGATTCAGGCAAATCTCGGGATCTTTCCTCCTTCGGTTCGACCGTACCGCGCGGCGATCGGTGCCGAGGTGCGAGAGGTGTTCCGCGCCAATCTCCGCGGCGAGCGATGGGCAGGGCCGCTGTCCAATCGGCCGAATGTTCTTTTGATTTTGATTGAAGCTGCGTCAG